>CAXUES010000173.1:0-1682 GCA_964250185.1 uncultured Solirubrobacteraceae bacterium
CGGGGACCAGGCGCAGGAACCCGCCGACCAGGCCGAGCCCGGCCCGCAGGATCGCCACGACCGCGACGGGCTTGGCCGGCCGCTGGGCCGTGGCCGCCTCGAGCGGCGTCTGGACCTCGAAGCCCTCCAGCGGCAGGCCGCGCGTCGCCTCGTGGGCGAGCATCGCGGCGGCCTCGTCGAGCGCGCGGCGGAAGTCCTCCCGCGAGGTGGAGGCGGCGCGCAGCACCGAGAGGTGCCGCGCCAGCAGCGGGTGCGAGACGATGAGGACGCCCTCCATGGGCCCGACCCTACGCGCCGAGCGCGGCCAGCAGCAGACCGCCGGCGATGCCGCCGAGGGACACGGCACCGGCGGTCGCGCCCACCACCGGTGACGTCAGCGAGCGGGCGACCATCGCCATGGAGCAGACGCTGAGCGCCGGCAGCGTGATGAGCAGGGCGCCGAGGACGAGCGGCTGGACCCCGAGCGCGGCGAGCGCCAGGAGGATGGGCACCTCGCCGCCCGTGGGGATGACCACCAGCGTGCCGAGGACCGCGGCGGCGAGCAGGCCGAGCATGCCCCAGTCGGCGGCCGACCCGTCCAACGGGAAGAGCCAGCCCCGCAGCAGGCCGACGACGAAGACGAGCACGAGCAGCTCGGGGAGCAGCGTCCGGGCGTAGCGCAGGAGCACCGCGGCCATCCGCCGCGGCGCCTCGGCGAGCGTCGGGTCGCGCAGCGCGTCCTCCTCGCCGCCGGCGAGCTCCGCCGGGACCTCGCGGACGCCCGTCAGGCGCGCGACGGCCGTCGTGGCCACGAAGACGAGGGCCGCGCCTATCAGCACGCGCGCGACCACCCACTGCCAGGGCAGCAGCAGCGCGAGGAAGACGAGCACCGCCGGGTTGAGCAGCGGGTTGCCCAGCCAGTAGGCCAGGGTGGCCGGCGTCGAGACGCCGCAGCGGCGCAGCGTCGCGGTGATGGGCGCCGAGCAGCAGGAGCACATCATCGAGGGCATCGCGGCCAGCCCCGCGCGCACGGTGTCCATGCGCCCGTGGCCCGTGAGCGCGCCGACGATCCAGCGCCGGGGCAGGAGCGCCTCGATGGCCGCCGCCAGGACGAGCCCGGCGACGAGCGCGGGCCATATCGCCTCGAAGTACGTGCGGGTGAAGGTCCACGCCCCGGAGATCGACGGCGCACCGCCGGCGTCTCCCGCCGCGTCGAAGATCGAGGAGCCGGGGTAGGTCCCCGAGGCGTCGATGGTCCGCGCGCGGTCCGTGTACGGCGACCACTTCGACCACGTCAGCAGGATGACCGCGAGCGCCACGAACAGCGCGGCCCCGATGAGGAGCCCGGCGCGCCAGTCGGCGTGGGGGGAACGGGGGCGTGGGCCGAGGGCCTGGCTGGACACGGGCGGCGCGTACCCACCTCGCCGCGCGATGCGACGTCCGCGCCGTCTATGGTCGCCGCCGTGCCGTCGGATCCGGAGCAGCTCGTCGACCGCGCCCGCGTCGCCTTCGGCCGCGCCTACGCGCCCTACTCGCACTTCGCCGTCGGCGTGGCGCTGCGCGACGAGCACGGCGAGGTCCACCACGGCGCCAACGTGGAGAACGCGAGCTACCCCCAGGGGCAGTGCGCGGAGACCTCGGCCATCGGGGCGCTCATCGGTGCCGGCGCGCGGGAGATCCACGAGGTCGCGGTCCTCGCCGAC
>CAXUES010000173.1:1692-6471 GCA_964250185.1 uncultured Solirubrobacteraceae bacterium
GAGCGGCCTGGTGACGACGGTTGCGCAGGCGATCGAACTGTGCGATGCGATCGGTTCGCATCGGGTGGCCGTGATGGCCGACACCGAGCTCATCACCCCCTGCGGCGGCTGCCGCCAGCGCCTGGCCGAGCTCGCCGGCCCCCACGTGCCCGTCCACCTGTGCGGCCCCGAGGGCGTGCGGCGCACGGTCACGCTGGGCGAGCTGCTGCCGCTCGGCTTCGGCGCGCGGGACCTCCCCGCATGAGCGCCTGGGCGGACGCCGCGGCGACCCTGCGCGAGCGCGGCGCGCCCGTGCCGCGGATCGGGCTGCTGCTCGGCTCGGGCCTCGGCGCGGTGGCCGACGCGGTCCAGGACGCCGTCCGCGTGCCCTACGCCGAGCTCGAGGGCTTCCCCGTCGGGACGGTCCCCGGCCACGAGGGGACGGTCCACTGCGGCACGATCGCCGGCGTCCCGGTCGCGGTCCTCGCGGGCCGCGCGCACCTCTACGAGGGCATCGACCCCGCGCTGGTGCGCGTGCCCATGCGGACGCTGCGCGCGCTCGGCGCCGAGTCGGTGCTCATCACCAACGCGGCGGGCTCGCTGCGGCCCGACGTCGGCCCGGGGCGCCTCATGGCGCTCACCGACCACATCGACCTGACGGGCTCCAACCCGCTCGTCGGGCCCAACGACGACGAGGTCGGCCCGCGCTTCCCGCCGATGGGCGGCGCCTACGACGCCGACCTGCGCGCCGGGCTGCACCGCGCCGCCGTGGAGGAGGGCATCGACCTGGCCGAGGGCACCTACCTCGCCGTCCGCGGGCCGTCCTTCGAGACCGCCGCCGAGATCCGCGCCTTCGCCACGCTGGGCGCCGACGCCGTCGGGATGAGCACCGTCCCGGAGGTCATCGTCGCCCGCCACGCCGGCCTGCGCGTCTGCGCGGTCTCCGCCGTCACCAACCTCGCGGAGGGCCTGTCCGACGAGGTGCTCTCCCACGAGGGCACCCTCGCCGCGGCCGCCGACGGCGCCCGCGACCTCGTCCGCCTCGTTCCCGCGTTCCTGCGCGGGCTCGAACCACTGGAGAAGCCATGAGCCGTCCCGTCCGCACCCCGCCCGAGCTCGCCGCGCCCGACGACCCCGCGCGGATCGTCAGCCTCATCGACCTCACCGCGCTGGACGAGTCGGACACCGAGGCGATCATCGACGCGCTGCTGGACCGCGCCATCACGCCGCTGGGCCCCGTGGCCGCGGTCTGCGTGCTGCCGCGCTTCGTCTCGCAGTGCGCGGAGCGCCTGGACGGCACGGGCGTGCGGATCGCCACCGTGGCGAACTTCCCCGACGGCGGCGAGGACCTCGACGACGCGGTCCGCACGACGGCCGCCGCGGTCGACGAGGGCGCCGACGAGGTCGACGTCGTCGCGCCCTGGCGGGCCTTCCTGCGCGGCGACCACCGCACCTTCTCCGCCCTGGTGGAGGCGTGCGCGGCGGAGTGCCACGCGCTCAAGGTGATCCTGGAGACGGGCTCGCACCCCGAGCCCGCCGCGACGCGCTCCATGGCGCAGACCGCCTTCGACCACGGCGCCGCCTTCCTCAAGACCTCCACGGGCAAGTCGGGCCCCGGCGCGAGCCCCGAGGCCGTGCGGATCCTCCTGGAGGTCGCGGGGGGCGCGGCCGGCGTGAAGGCGTCGGGCGGCATCCGCACGCGCGCCGACGCCGGGCGCTACGTCGCGCTGGCCGACGAGGTCGCCGGGAGCTGGGGCGGCTGGGCCGATCCGGCGACCTTCCGCATCGGGGCCTCGTCGCTCCTGGACGACCTCCTGGCGTGAGCGCGACCCCCACGCCCGACTGGCTCGGGGCCCTGCCCAAGGCGGAGCTCCACGTCCACCTGGAGGGCACGGCGACGCCCGAGCTCGTCGCGCGCCTGGCCGTGCGCAACGGCCTGGAGGTCCCGCCCGGGCTGCTGCGCGACGCCGGGACCTTCCACTACGAGGGCTTCCTGGACTTCCTGGGGGCCTACGACCGCGCCGCCTCGGTCGTCCGGACCTCCGAGGACTACCGCGACGTCACCTTCGCGTACCTCGCCCGCTGCGCGCGGGAGGGGTGCGTGTACGTCGAGCTCATCGCCTCGCCCGACCACGCCCGAGCGGTCGGCCTGACCGAGGCGGAGCACCGCGCCGGGATCTTCCGGGGGATCGACGACGCCCGCGCCGCGCACGGCATCGAGGGCCGCGTGCTCGTCTCCTGCGTGCGCAACCTCGGCGTGGAGGCGGCGGAGCGGGTCGCCCGGCAGGCCGCCGCGATGCCCCACCCCTACGTGGTGGGCTTCAACATGGCCGGCGACGAGGCGGGCTTCCCGCCCGAGCCGTTCACCCGCGCCTTCGCCATCGCCCACGACGCCGGCCTGGGCTGCACGGTCCACGCAGGGGAGTGGGCGGGCCCGGAGTCCGTGCGGGCCGCGCTCGCGCTGCCGGGCGTCACCCGGCTCTCCCACGGCGTGCGGGCGATCGAGGACCCCGCCCTGGTGGCGGAGCTGGCCGAGCGCGGGACGGTCCTGGAGGTCTGCCCGACCTCCAACGTCGTCCTGGGCGTCTACGGCTCCTACGCCGAGCACCCGTTCCGGGCCCTGCGGGAGGCCGGGGTCGCGCTCACGCTCGCCTCGGACGACCCGCCGTACTTCGGTGCGTCCATCGGCGGGGAGTACGCCGTGGCCCACGAGCACTTCGGCCTGGGTCCCGAGGAGCTCGCGGAGATCACGACGATCGCGCTCGATGCGGGGTTCCTGGACGCCACGACCCGCGTGGGGTTGACGGAACAGCGCCCTTCCGCCGGTCGGGGCAGGTAGGGTCCCGGACCTCGCGCGGCGCCGGGTCACCGCCGCGCACCATCCGGTACCAGACCGAAAGGCAGATCCCCGTTGTCATCCCCCCTCCGGCGCGTCGCAGTGCTCGGACTCGCCTCCATGGCCATGCTCGGCGTCGCAGCCTGCGGTGACGACTCGTCGTCCGACAGCTCCAGCGGCTCCGCCTCCACCTCGTCGTCGGCGGCCTCGGGCCCCGCGATCAAGGTCGGCCTCGTCACCGACATCGGCGGCCTGAACGACCGCTCGTTCAACGCGCTGGCCAACAAGGGGCTCGAGGAGTCCAAGTCGCAGCTCGGCATCCAGGGCCGCGTGATCACCTCGCGCTCCAACTCCGACTACGTGCCGAACCTGTCCACGCTGGCCCAGCAGAAGTACGACCTCGTCATCGGCGTCGGCTTCCTCATGGCCGAGTCGGTCGAGACCGTCGCCAAGCAGTACCCCAACACGAAGTTCGCGATCATCGACTCGCCCCAGGCCGACATGAAGAGCAAGCCGACCAACGTCGAGGGCCTGCTGTTCAAGGAGAACGAGGCGGGCTACCTGGCCGGCTACCTCGCCGCCAAGGTCGCCGACAAGCAGGGCGCCGACACGATCTCCTCGGTCGGCGGCCAGAAGATCCCGCCGGTGGACGGCTACATCGCGGGCTACCAGGCCGGCGCCAAGGCGGCCGTCCCGGGCATCAAGACCCTCAACGACTACTCCCAGGACTTCGTCGACCAGGCGAAGTGCAAGGAGCTCGGGCTCAAGCAGATCCAGCAGGGCTCCGCGATCGTCTTCCAGGTCGCCGGCCAGTGCGGCCTGGGCGCGCTCGACGCGGCCAAGCAGGAGTCCAAGCTGGGCGTGGGCGTCGACGCCGACCAGGCCTACCTCGGCTCGTACATCCTCACCTCGGCCCAGAAGAAGATCGACAACGCCGTGGTCCAGACCGTCAAGTCGGTCCAGGACAACGCCTTCAAGGGCGGCTCCGACGCGACGTTCGACACCAAGAGCGGCGGCGTCGGCCTGGGCGCGATCCAGGGCCCGGGCACCGAGTTCGAGGCGGACGTGAAGAAGGTCCAGGGCCAGATCGCCGCAGGCTCGATCGACATCCCGACCGAGGTCAGCGGGAACTAGCCCGAGCGGACGCGGCGGGGACGCAGAACATGGCGGACCCCCGCCACGGCGACGCCGCGGGGCCCGAGCTGGCGCTCGAGCTCCGCGGCATCACCAAGGCCTTCGGCGCGCTGCGCGCGAACGACGGCGTGGACTTCACGCTGCGCCGCGGCGAGGTGCACGCGCTCCTCGGCGAGAACGGCGCGGGCAAGTCGACGCTCATGAACGTCGTCTACGGGATGCTGCAGCCCGACGAGGGCGAGATCCTGCTGCACGGCGCGCCGATCGCGCCCAAGTCGCCGCGCGACGCCATGCGCGCCGGCATCGGCATGGTCTTCCAGCACTTCATGCTCATCCCGGTCATGACCGTGGCCGAGAACCTCGTCCTGGGCGCGGAGGACACGCGCCCGGGTGGGCTGCTGGACCTCGACGCCGCGCGGGAGCGCGTGCGCTCGCTGTCGGAGCGCCACGGCCTGCGCGTCGACCCCGACGCGCGCGTGGCCGACATCAGCGTGGGCCAGCAGCAGCGGGTGGAGATCCTCCGCGCGCTGGACCGCGGCGCCGACGTGCTCGTGCTCGACGAGCCCACCGCGGTGCTGACCGCCCAGGAGACCACGGAGCTCGTGCGCGTCCTCGGCGGCCTGCGCGACGGCGGCACCTCGATCGTCTTCATCTCCCACAAGCTGCGCGAGGTCCGCGAGATCGCCGACCGGGTGACCGTCCTGCGCCGCGGGCGCTCCGTCGGCACGGTGGACACCGCGGACATCGACGAGGCCGGCCTGGCCAAGCTCATGGTCGGCCGCGAGGTGCTGCTGCGCGTGGACAAGCCGCCGTCGACGCCGGGGGACGCG
>CAXUES010000174.1:0-6457 GCA_964250185.1 uncultured Solirubrobacteraceae bacterium
GGCGACGGCCCGGTCGACCAGCCTGGCGTCGAAGACCTCGCGCGGGATGACCCAGCCCGCACGGGCCATCCGGCCGCTGACCGTTCGTCGGCCGCACGAGAGCTCGAGCTGCTGCACCGGGGTCCAGCCCGCGACCACGTCCCCGGCCCCCAGCGGCCCGAGAACGTCCAGCACGTGCGGGGCGATGCCGTCGCCGCAGCTCTTGTCACGCGGGAAGGCTGCGCGGTCGAGGAGCAGGACCCGCGCGCCCGGGCGCTCGGCCAGCGCAGCCAGGGCGGCGCTCGAGCCGGCGGGTCCGGCACCGACGACGGCCAGGTCCCACGTCGCGCCGGTCACCCGGCGACCACGAGCAGCGCCACGAGGCCGGGCTGCTCGCGCAGGTGCACGACGCCGCTCAGGGGCCGGACGAGCTCGACGGTCCGCCCCGTGCGCCGCAGCGGCGCCAGGCGGGCGAAGAGCCGGAAGTACGTGGCCAGGCCGTCGCCGCGCGCCGTCCAGGCCTCCACGCCGCACAGGCTCATCCCGATGAGCTGGATGACCGCATAGGCCAGCGCGATGAGCGCGAGCTGGCTCGGGTCGTCGCGGTCGGTGTAGACGAGCTCGAGCCAGCCGAAGAGCACCACGACGACCACCGCGGGCCACAGGCCGAGGCGCTCGGGGTACGCGATGGGCTCGGGGCCCCGGGCGCCGAGGCCGGCCCTGCCGTAGGCCCAGCCCACGGCGCGGCCGATCGCCCGCCACGGGCTCAGGGCGCCGAAGACGTCGCCCAGGACGACCGAGGCGACCGGCACCACGACCCAGACGACGATGAAGACCATCGCGGGCGCGAGGTTGTCGGTGGGGTCCTGCACCCCGGCCAGCCCCGCGTAGACGGTGAGGCCGAAGAGGGCGACGCCGACGGCGCCCAGGAGCACGTCCACGACGACCGGGGCCCGGAAGAGCGGCTTGCCCTGCTCGGTGCCCTGCAGGCGCGGGGTGCGCCAGAGCACGGCGAGGCCGGCGAACGAGGCGATGAGGACGGCCGCGGCGCCCCAGGCGAAGAGCCCGTCGGGGATGGGCAGGTCCTCGCGGCCGCCGCCGACCCCGTGGGCCTGCGCCGCAGCGGGGCACGTCAGGAGCGCCAGCAGCGCCGCGGCGGCGGCGCCGCAGCGCCGCCGGGAGCTCACGGCGTGATCTCCAGGGCGGCGATCTGCGTGCCGGTGGCCTCGAGCTCGACCTCGTAGACGCCCTCGATGTCCGCGGGGAAGGAGAACTCGGCGGGCGCGCCCGGGCCGGCGTCCTTGGCGATGTCGAAGCCGTGCACGTGGACCTCGGCGGTCTTGTCGCTCGTCACGCGGAAGCGGACACGGTCCCCGTCGGAGAACTTCAGCTTGCGGATGCCGCCGCGCGCGGCGCCGTCGCGCACGACGATGGTCGGCTCGGCGGGCGCCGCGGAGGCCGCGGGCGCGGCGGCGGTGGAGGAGGCGGAGGTGGTGGGCGCCGAGGCGGCGGCCGCGCCGGTCGTCTGCGTCACGACGTCGGCCACGGGCGAGGTCGGCGAGTCATCGCTCGAGTTGCCCAGGACCACGAAGCCGACGACGAGGACGACCACGGCGGCGACCACGACGCCGAGGCGGGCTGCGGTGCTCATGCACCTCAAGGTAGAGGTCCGCTGCTAGCTTCGCCGCCCGCCCGTGCGCCCGCCCGTCGACACCATCGTCGCCCCGCCACTGCCCCCCGACCTGGTCTGGGAGAACGTCGCCCCGCTGCGCATGGAGCAGCAGATCGGCCGTCCCGTGCTCGTGGAGTTCTGGGACTTCTGCCGGGTCAACTCGCTGCGGGTCCTCCCCTACCTCAAGGCCTGGCACGAGCGCTACTCGGCCGGCCGCGGCGGCCTGCGCACCATCTCCGTGCACAGCCCCGGCTTCGCCCCGGGCCGCGACGACGACGAGGTCCGCGCGGCCGTGCACCGCCTCGGGATCGAGCACGCCGTGGTCCTCGACCCGGAGCTGTCGATCTGGCGCCAGTACGAGGTCCCCGGCTGGCCCGCGCGCTACCTCTTCGACCGCCGGCTGCGCCTCGTGGAGTACCACCACGGCGAGGGCGGCTACGTCGAGACCGAGCGGGCCATCCAGGCCGCGCTGAACCCCCGGCGGACCGACGAGGACGTCGTGGCGCCCGTGCGCCCGGAGGACGACGAGGACGCCGTCCTGGCCGTCCCCACCGCCGAGCAGGCCGGCGCCTACAGCGGCCCGTACGCCGCGGGCGGGGCCTGGGCGGCGGTGGCCGGCCGCGGCACCCTGCGCGTCAACGGGGCCGACGTGGCCGTGGAGCACCCGGGCGCGGTGTGCCTGGTGGAGCACGAGCGCCACACCGAGGGCGTGCTGGACCTGCAGGCCGGCGAGGGCGTCGAGGTGCTCGCCGTGACGTTCACGCCCGGCCTCGCCTGAGGCCGCCTCAGCGCTTGGGGTGCGGCGCCCCGCCCAGGTCGGTGACGAGCCGCTCCAGGCGCGGTGGGCCCGTCGCGTCGACCCAGGTCGCACGGCCGCCCCAGTAGGGGCCCTCGGGCCCGCCGGGATCGAAGATCGCCTCGTCGAGCCACGAGCCGCCGTTGGTGAGCGTGGCCCCGGTCGGCGCCCGCCAGTCGCGGAGGTCCTCCCCGGGCAGCGGGCCCGCGCGGTGGGTGTGCCCGAAGACGACGTGGGTCGCGCCGAGGTCCATGCGGGCCACCACCTCGCCCATCCCCCGCACGCCGGCCCGGCGGACGTCCTCGCCGGTCAGGCCGGCGTCCAGCGGGCCAAGGCCCGCGCGGCGCAGGCCGGCGAGGACCACCGGGAACGCGGCCTGCGCCGCCCGGGCCCGCAGCGGCCGGCGGCCCCGCGCCGTGAGCAGCTGCCAGCCGCGCAGGCCGGCGTCGGTCCGCCCCGACCCGCGGTCGAGCTGGGCCACGGCGTCGATGAAGGCGTAGAGCGGCGCGAGGCCCGCCTCGAAGTCGTCCGGCGTGGCGCCGTGGGCGGGCACCGGGCCGGTCATGCGGGCCATCGCCCCGGCCGCGAGGCGCTCGAAGCTCGGCAGCGTCATGAGGCGGTCGAGGTAGTGCCCGTGCGTGGCGTAGACGTCGTCGCGCAGCCACACCCCGGGGTAGGCCACGGAGAGCTCGGCTGGGGCCAGGGCCGCGGCGAGGCGCTCGAGCAGCGGGGAGCCCTCGACGGCCACGGGCTCGTCCGGGGCGAGCGGGCCCGGGTCGGTGCGCGCGGCGCGGGCCTCCAGCCACGGGCGCAGCAGGACGTGGTCGTGGTTGCCCGGGACCAGGACCACGGGCGTCCCCGCGCCGAGGGCCTCCCCCAGCGCGCGCAGGACGGGCTCCGCGGCCGCCATGCTGCGCCGGGCCGGGCCCTGGCGCAGCTCGACGAGGTCGCCGAGCAGGACGAGGCGGTCGCAGCGGCCCACCGCCTCGCACAGCGCGGCCAGGGGGCCGGGACGACGCAGCACGTCGGCGCCCGAGCGGGCGCCGAGGTGCAGGTCGGAGACGATCAGCGATCGCACGCGCGACCGGTCCGCAGGGGCTACGCCGGCTCGGCGGCGGCGGTCATCGCCTGGCGGATCTGCTTGGGCAGCATGAAGCGGACGTCCTCCTTGAGGACCTCGAACTCGCTGACGTCCTGCACCCCGTGGTCGCGGAAGAAGCCGATGAGCCGCTGGACGAGCTCCTCCGGGGCGCTGGCGCCCGAGGAGATCCCCACGGTCCGGGGGCCGTCGAGCCAGGCCTCGTCGACCTCGGTCTCGTTGTCGATGAGGTGCGCCTCGGCGCCGTGCTCCCGCGCGACCTGCACGAGGCGCACCGAGTTGGAGGAGTTGCGCGAGCCGATGACCAGCACGAGGTCGCAGTGCTCGGCCATCTGCTTGACCGCCGACTGCCGGTTGGTCGTGGCGTAGCAGATGTCGTCGGTGCGGGGACCGGTGATCGCCGGGAAGCGCTCGCGCAGGCGCAGGATGATCTGGTGGGTCTCGTCGACCGAGAGCGTCGTCTGGGAGATGTAGGCGAGGCGCTCGGGATCCTCGACCTCGAGCTGGTCCACGTCGGCCTCGGTCTCCACCAGGACGATGCGGTCGGGCGCCTCCCCCATGGTGCCCTCGACCTCCTCGTGGCCCGCGTGGCCGATGAGGACGATCGTGTAGCCCTCCTGGGCGAACTTGATCGCCTCGCGGTGGACCTTGGTGACCAGCGGGCAGGTCGCGTCGATCGTGCGCAGGCCACGGCGCTCGGCGTCGGCGTGGACCATGGGCGAGACGCCGTGGGCGCTGAAGACGGTCAGGGCGCCCTCGGGCACGGCCTGGTCGAGCTCGTCGACGAAGATCGCGCCGCGCTGGCGCAGCTCCTCCACCACGTGCTTGTTGTGGACGATCTCCTTGCGCACGTAGACCGGCGCGCCGTGCAGCTCAAGGGCGCGCTCGACGGTCTGGACAGCCCGGTCGACTCCCGCGCAGTAACCGCGCGGAGCGGCGAGCAGGAGCCGTTGGACGGTGCTGGAGGGGCTCACGGCCATGCCCCTGAGGGTAGGGGCCGGGTGGTCGGCGCGGGCGCCCGTCCTCAGCGCGCGCGGGCGCTCGTGCGGCGCACGAGCTCGAGCACGGCCTCCCCCACGGCATCCAGCGCGCGCGGGTCCAGCTTGTCCAGCGTGTCGGCCCGCACGTGGTAGTAGCGGTAGGGCCAGTCGATGAGGTCGACGGCCGGGATCCCGGCCTGCAGGAACGGCGTGTGGTCGTCGATGATGCTCACGCCCGTGGCGTCCGGGAAGACCCGGCCGACGCCGACCGCGGTCGCCGCGGTGCGCAGGCGCCGCCACAGCGGCTCCGAGGACGACGCCTCCCGCGGCAGCGACAGCCCGCGGTTGCCCACGAAGTCGAGCAGGACGAGCTCGCCGATCCGGTCGGCGTGGGCGGCGACGTAGGCCTTGGAGCCGCGCAGCGCCTCCTCGTAGAAGCGGCTGTCGGTGCCGCCGGGCGGGAGCTCCTCGCCGTCGAAGAGCACGATCTCGACGGGGTGCTCGAGCGGCAGCCGGCGGATCTGGCGCGCCAGCTCGACGGCGATGGCGGTGCCCGCCGCGCCGTCGTTGGCGCCGACGAAGCCCGGGACGTTGGGCTCGGTGTCGTAGTGGGCGCCGACCACGAGCGCGTCGCCGGGCTCGCGGCCCGCGAGGCGCAGGACGACGTTGCGCTCCCGGGGTGCCCCGGAACGGCCTCCAGGCGGGCGCCCGGACCGAGCAGGCCCTGCAGGCGCGTGGCCAGGGAGCGCAGCTGGGCGGAGCCGGCCGGTCGCGGGCCGTAGCGCAGCTGGAGGGCGGCCAGGCGCAGCGCCCGGGCTCCGTCGAAGCGGTCGACCCGGGCCTGCGGGAGGGCGCCGGAGGTCGTGCGCGCGGCGGCGCGCTCCTCCCCGCCCGAGCCGCGGCCGACGAGCGCGAGGACCGCCACGACGACGAGCAGGGCGATGCCCGCCGAGACGAGCACCACGCCGCGCTGCGGACGCCGGGGAGCCATGGCCCGCAGCGTACGCGGCGGGGGTACGATCCCGCCTCGACGCGTCGTCAGTTCCCCTTGGAGGACCCCGCATGCCCCCGCAGCACCTCGACCGGCTGAGCGCGCTCGACGCCTCCTTCCTCGCCCAGGAGCGCGAGAGCTCCCACATGCACATCGGCGGCCTGGCCCTGCTGGAGGGCCCGCCGCCGGCCTACGAGGAGCTCCTGGACCAGATCCGCTCCCGCCTGCACCTCGTGCCGCGCTACCGCCAGCGCCTCGAGGTGCCCGCGCTGCAGTCGGGCCGGCCGCTCTGGGTCGACGACCCCGACTTCGACCTCGCCTACCACGTGCGCCACACCGCGCTGCCGCGCCCGGGATCGGTGCACGAGCTCGAGCGCCTCACGAGCCGCCTGTTCAGCCAGCGGCTGGACCGCTCGCGGCCGCTGTGGGAGCTGTGGCTCGTCGAGGGCCTGGACGACGGGCGCTTCGCGCTGGTCTCCAAGACCCACCACGCGCTCATCGACGGCATCTCCGGGGTCGACCTGCTCACGGTCATCTTCGACCTCGGCCCCGTGCCGACCGAGGTCCCCCACCCCGACGCGGCGTGGTCGCCGGCCACGGAGCCCCAGGCGGTCGGCGTGCTGGCCAAGGGCGTGCTCGGGGCCGCGCGCGCCGGCGTGCGCGGCGCGGCGCGCCTGGCCACGGCGGCGACGACGCCCCGCGCCTCGCTCGACCAGGCGCGCAACCTGGCGGGCGGCGTCTCGGAGTTCGCCTGGGAGCTGTTCAACCCGGCGCCGGCCACGCCGCTGAACGTCCCGATCGGGCCGCACCGGCGCTTCCGCGGCATCGACCTGGCCCTGGAGGACTTCAAGGCGGTCAAGGGCGCGCTGGGCGGCACGGTCAAGGTGGTCGCCGCCGTGGATGGTAAATACGTAAATGGTTTCGAGCAGCTCGCCGTAAA
>CAXUES010000175.1:0-6450 GCA_964250185.1 uncultured Solirubrobacteraceae bacterium
CCGTTGCAGCGGGCCACGCAAGCCACCGACGTGCCCGACAGCTCCGCGCACAGCTCCCGGAGCCGGTCGGTGATGGTGAACGGCACGAGGCCCGCGCGGGTGGCCAGCACGGTGTGGCCGAACTGACGGGCGATCTCGTAGCCGAAGCCGGTGGCGCCCATGGTGGGGATGGACAGGCCGCCCGTGGCGACCACCACCGCCGGCGCCGAGACCTCCCCCAGGTCGGTGCGCAGCGCGTATCCCTCCCCCGTCCGCTCGATGTGCTGCACCGAGGTCCCGAGGTGCAGCTCGACGCCCGCGTCGTCGCACTCCTCCAAGAGCATGTTGAGGATGTCCTTGGCCTTGTTGTCGCAGAAGAGCTGGCCGAGCTTCTTCTCGTGGTATAGCACGCCGTGCCCGTCGACCATCGCGACGAAGTCCCACTGGGTGAAGCGGGCCAGGGCCGACTTGCAGAAGTGCGGGTTGTGCGAGGCGAAGTTCGCCGGGTCCGTCCACAGGTTCGTGAAGTTGCAGCGGCCTCCACCCGACATGAGGATCTTCTTGCCCGCCTTGTTGGCGTGGTCGACGAGCAGCACCTCACGACCGCGGCGGGCGGCGGTCAGGGCGCACATCAGGCCGGCGGCGCCTGCGCCGATGATGACCACGTCGGGAGAGCGCACAGCAGGTCCTCGCACAGGACCCGAGGCTAGGCCGCGACACCCACGGTCGCCTGCCAACCGGGCGGCGATGCGTCGCGTGCACGGGTCTGGAGCTCGGGCGCGCCGCCCAGGGGCGGGGCGCTGACCCTTGTACTTGGCGGGCCCGCGATAGCCGAAGCCCTGGAACAGGTGCTGCGTCATGACCCGCAGCTCGCCGTCCGGTCCGCCGTCGGGATGGGCGGCGGCGTCGTCGACAAGGCCAAGGGGGCCGTCAAGGACGCCGTCTCCTAGCCGGTGGGCGCACGCGAGCGCGATGGCGCCACATCGCCCTCGCGCGCTACATGCCAGGACGCGGCGGACCGAGGGAGGCCTGTGGCCTTCACCCGCTCGCGAGCGCTGCTCGTCGCCCTCATCGTCGTGGCCGTCGCCGGGCTCCTGCCCTTCGTCGACGTCATGCCGGGCACCTCGAAGGGCTTCCTGCCCTCCTACGTCACCACGTTGTTCCTGGTCAACGTCCTGACGGCCGTGCTGCTGGCGCAGCAGTACCTCGACCGCGGGGCGCCCCACCTCCTCGGGCTGACGCTGACCTACGTCTTCGCCGCGGCGTCGCTCCTCGTCTACGCCGCGGCGATGCCCGGCCTGCTCAGCGACCAGGGGCTGTTCCACAGCCGGAGCCTGTCGGCGTGGATGTGGCAGGCCCAGCACCTGCTCGTCTCGATCGGGTTCGCCGCCGCGCTGACGGGCCGGCCGCGCCGGCTGCTCTTCCGGGGCGCCAACCGGACGCCGCGGGCGCGCGGGCGGCTCCTCCTGCGCGCGACCGGGCTCATCCTGGTGGGCGTCGCGCTGCTCACGGTCGGGCTCGGCGCCCTCCAGACGTACGTGCCGACCATGGTGGTCGACGGCGACTACAGCCGCCTCAGCCACAGCGTCGGACGCGTGGTCGCCGCGGCCGCCGCCGTGGTCGTCCTCCTCGCGGTCCGGCACACGCGCCGCGACGAGCCCGAGCGCTGGCTGCTGGTGGCCGCCGTGGCGATCCTCGGCGAGACCCTGCTGTCCACCGTCGCCGGGGTGCGCTTCTCGCTCGGCTGGTACGCCGCCCGCCTGCTGGCCGTGGGCGCTGCGGCGACCGTCCTCGTCGCGTTGCTCGCCGAGGTCGGCGCGATGCACCGCCGCCTGCGGGTCGTCCACGAGCGCCTGCGCCAGGAGGCCCGCCGCGACCCGCTCACCGGCCTGCTGTCGCGCACGACGATCCTGCAGCTCGCCGACGAGGCCCTGGCCGCCGCGGCGGCCGACGGGCAGCCTGTCGCCTTCGCGCTGCTCGACCTCGACCACTTCAAGGCGGTCAACGACCGGCACGGGCACCTCGCCGGCGACGCCGTCCTGCGCGGGGTCGGCGACGTCCTGCTCGAGCACCTGCGCACGGAGGACTCCGCGGGGCGCTACGGCGGCGAGGAGCTGCTCCTCGTCCTGCGCGGCGCGGACGAGCGCATGGCCGTCCAGGCCGCGCAGCGCTTCCTCGGCGCGCTGCGGGCGTGGCGGCCGGCCGGCGCGGCCTCCGCCGTCCACGGCGTGACCGCGAGCATCGGCGTCCACGTCGTCCATCCCCGGAGCGCCGGCGACCTCGGCGACGTGATCGCCGCCGCCGACCGGGCGCTCTACGCGGCCAAGGCGGCCGGCCGCGACGCCGTGCGCAGCAGCGCCGACGCCCCGGCGCCTGCGCCGGCCCCCGAGGTCCTGCTCAGCCGCTAGGCCGGCGTGGCGTCCTGCGGCGCGACGCGCTGCATGAGCGCGTTGGTGGCCGCGATGACCAGCTCGCGGTCGTAGGTGAGCGCGAAGTCGAACTCGCGCTCCATGTCCGGCCCGTCGTCGCCCAGGTCGATCGCGACGAGCGCGGCGGCGAAGTGCGGGCCGAGGACGACGACGCTCCACTCGCCCTGCAGCGGGTCCCCCGGGCCGATCGCGGCGCCCCGGACGCCCGGGGCGGGCTCGGGAGGCATGCCGACGCCCAGCGCGGCGACGAACGCGGCGTCGGCCGCCAGCAGCGTGTAGCGCCGGTGCGTGAGCTCGGTGAAGCGCTCGGCGCTCTGGAAGGCGCTGACGATGACGCCGCACTCCCCGAGGGCCGCGGCCTGCTGCTCGAGGTTCTTGGTGATGGACAGCAGCAGGCGCTTGTCCGCGCGCCGGATGGTCCGCTGGGGCCGGACGGTGTCGTACGGCGTGGCGTTGACGACGACGGGCGCGGGCGCGGTGAAGCGCAGCGGACGACGCGGGCCGTCCGCGTCGGCGGGCACCGCTCCCGGGCGGCCGAAGAACCAGCCCTGGCCGTGCGTCGCCCCGAGGGCGCGCGCGGTGGCCACGTGCGCCTCGGTCTCGATGCCCTCGGCGAGGATGACCGCGCCGGTCCGCTCGCTCTCGGCGTTGACGGCGTTGACGATCTCGGCGATCTCGGTCGTCGGCTGCTGCTGGATGAGGCGCAGGTCGAGCTTGATGATGTCCGGGTGCAGGAGCGGCATCAGCGCGAGCGAGCGCACGTCGGCGCCCACGTCGTCCAGGGCGATCCCCCACCCCCGCCGCCGGATCTCGGCCACGGCCTGCAGCAGCTCGGCCGGACGCGCGGTGAGCGCGCGCTCGGTGATCTCCACGACGATGTCCAGGGTCTCGTCGACGTGCTTCCAGCGCTCGATGAGCGCCGGCGGCGGCAGCGTCCCGAGCGCCAGTGGCTCCACGTTGATGAAGAGCTTCTGCCCCGCGGCGAGCCCCTGCCCGACGCCGCGGACGGCGGCGTCGCGGCAGACCCAGTCCAGCTCGCTCAGCCGGTCGGCGGCGGTCGCGGTGGCGAACAGCTCGTCGGGTCGGGCGAGCGGGGAGCCCTCGGGCCCGCGGGCCAGGGCCTCGTAGGCGACGGTGTCGCCGCTGTCGAGCTCGACGATCGGCTGGTAGGCGGTGCGGATCGCCTCCTCGGCGATGAGGCGGTCGAGCTCGGCGCGGCGGACCGCCTCGCCGTCGTCCGGCGCCGCCGGCCGGGCCGCCGGCCCCGCCGGGGCGCTGCCGGTGGGCTGGTAGAGCTTCACGCCGCGGCCCGTGCGCTTGGCCCGGTACATCGCCGCGTCGGCGTGGCGCAGCAGCGCGTCGGCGTCCCGGGCGTCGTGCCCGAGGAGGCTGACGCCGATCGAGAGGCGGACGGTGAGCGCCTCGTCGCCCACGACGATCGGCGCCAGGACCGCAGCCGCCAGGCGCTCGGCCATGGCGAGGGCGTGCGCTGCGGCGTCCGGCCCGAGGTCGGCCATGACCACGAGGAACTCATCGCCGCCTTGGCGCACGACGAGGTCGGCGGGACGCGTGGTGGCCCGCAGGCGGTCGGAGACGGTGCGCAGCACCTCGTCGCACGCGATGTGCCCGAGGCGGTCGTTGAGCTGCTTGAAGGAGTCGATGTCCAGGAAGAGCAGCGCGACGTCGAGGTCCTGCCGGCGCGCACGCGCGGCGGCGCGGTCCAGGACCTTCTGCAGCAGCGCGCGGTTGGCCAGGCCGGTCAGCGGGTCGTGGAAGGCGAGGAAGTCGGCGTGCTCCTGGGCCCTGCGCTGCTCGGTGACGTCGTTCTGCACCCCGATGTACTGCACGAGCCGGCCCGTGTCGTCGCGCACGGGCGAGAGGTGCAGCTCGTTCCAGAACTCGCTGCCGTCCTTGCGGTAGTTGCGCAGCGTCACGCGCGCGGCCCGGCCGGCCTGCAGCGCCTCGACGATCGTCGCCACGGCGTCCGCGTCGGTCGCCTGGCCCTGCAGCAGGCTGCACGGCCGCCCCTGGACGTCGGCCAGGGCGTAGCCCGTCAGGCGCTCGAACCCGGGGTTGACGTAGGTGATCGGGAACCCGCGCCGCGTGGCGTCGGCGATCACGATGCCGTTGACGGCGGCGGCGAGCGCCCGGTCGTGGGCGGTGAGCGTCTCGTGGGCCCGCCAGCGCGCGAAGTACTGCACGAGCTGGGACCCGGTGGTCGTCAGCCACGACATCACCTGGTCGTCGGGGTGGCGGACCTCGTCGGAGAAGAACTCCAGCACGCCCTCCAGGCGGCCGGTCGACGAGCGCAGCGGGATCGCCACCGCGGCGCGCAGCCCCGCGCCCTGGGCGCGGGCAACCGAGCCCATGCGCGGATCCCAGCGCAGGTCGCGCAGCCAGACCGGCGTGCCGCCGGCCCACACGTACCCGGGCAGCCCTCGCCCCTTGGCGAAGTGCTGCTCGAAGGACGCCTCGGCGAAGTCGGCGATCGCCGTGCTGCCCGCCTGGTTGCACACGGCGGCGCAGCTGAGCGTCGCGCCGTCCGGGTCGCGTCGCCAGGCCGCGCCGAACGACCACCCCAGCGTCTCGCAGACGATCCGTAGGACCTCCTGGACGAGGTCGGCGGACGGCGGCATGTCCGACAGCGCGCTGGAGACCTCCTGCTGGGCGGCGAGGAGCCGGTGCAGCGCGCGGACCCGCAGGTCCGCGTCGAGATCGGGGACCTGATCTGACATGTGGGACCATCGGCGCCGGATCCGGCGGCCATGAGCGCCGACTGAGCCGGCGCCGCTCCGGAAGTCAGTTCGCATCCAAGGACCCCCGAGAGCGTCAGCCCGCTGACCGCCGCGCACGAGCTTCGCCCCGCGGCCGTCGAAGGTGGTGCGGATGTCCGCGCCGAACGAGGCCTCCATGGGTGCGCAGATCTCGTCCGCCGTGCTCGGCGACCTCGCCGAGCTCGCGCGCACCGACGGGCCCGAGCAGGAGGTCCTCGACGCCCTGGTGCATGCGGTGGTCGGGGCGTTCCCGGCCGCGCGGGTCGACGTGGTCGAGGTCGCCGAGGGGCCCGCGCCGGTCGCGGATCGGCCGCTGGTGCTGCCCCTCCCCTCGGTGCGCCGCCCGGGCCTCGCGCTCCACGTCGACGCGGCCGACCACCACGACGGCCTGCGGGAGGGGGTCGAGGCCCTCGCGGCGGTCGCCTCGGCCGCGCTCCTCGCCCGCCGGGCGGGGGCCGCGTCGCGCCGCGACGGGCTCACCGGGCTGCTCAACCGCGACGCGCTGCACGAGCGGCTGACCGAGGAGCTCGCCCGGGTGCGGCGCGAGGAGGGCGACCTCGCCTGCGCGGTGCTCGACCTCGACGCCTTCAGGGCCTTCAACGAGACCGCCGGCCACCTCGCCGGCGACGAGGTGCTCCAGGAGGTCGCGCGGGCCATCGAGGGCGCGGTCCGGCCGTTCGACGCGGTCGCCCGCCTGGACGGCGACCGGTTCGCGGTGGTCATGCCGGGTGTCAGCAGCGAGGACGCCCCGGAGGGCGTCCGGCGCGTCTTCGCGGCCGTGACCGGCGCGCTGGTCGACCGGGACGACCGGCTGTCCGCCTCGCTCGGCGTCGCGCTGCTGGAGCCGGACATGGACCCGGCGGGCCTGCTCGACGCCGCCGGCGACGCGCTGCGCCAGGCCAAGTCGGCCGGCGGCGGCCGCTGGGTCGTCGCCGGCACGCGGACCGCGTCGGTCGGGACGCCCGACGGCGACCTGGACCGGGCCCTGCGCGGCGAGGTCCGCACGCTCTTCCAGCCCGTCGTCGAGCTCGACGGCCACGGCCTCGTGGGCCTGGAGGCGCTGTCGCGCGGGCCGGGCTCGCTCACCCGCCCGGACCTCCTCCTCGAGCACGCCCGGCGCGCCGGGCGCCTCATCGCGCTGGACGAGGAGCTGCACCGGCGGGCGTTCTGGGCCGCCGACGAGCTCGGCCTGGCCTCCCCCCTCTCCCTGTTCGTCAACATCGAGCCGGAGACGCTCGCGCGGATCGTGGGCGCCGACCGCTTCTGGC
>CAXUES010000176.1:0-6439 GCA_964250185.1 uncultured Solirubrobacteraceae bacterium
GGTGTTGATCGCCTGGCCCGCGATGAGCAGCGGGGCGATCTGCACCTCGTTGCCCACGAGCTTCCAGCGGGCCTTCGAGGAGCGCAGCGCGCCCTTGAACCAGTCGAGCTGCGTGCGGCCGAGGATCGTCTTGCGCGCCGCGCCGTCGTTGTCGCCCTGGCGGTACTGGCGCTGGTCGAGCAGGACGAGGTCGGCCATGGGACCCAGGCGCACGGTCTTGTAGATCCGGAAGCGGTCCTGCGGGAAGGTCATGCGCGGCAGCCACTCGAAGCTCGCCCGGTAGCCCGCGGTGCGCTGCAGGTCCGACGGGCGCGGGTCGTTGTCGGAGTAGTCGTTCTCCACCTCGTGGTCGTCCCAGATGTGGACCATGGGGTGCACGCGGTGCAGCTCGCGCAGGTCGGCGTCGGTGCGGTAGAGCTGCAGCTTGGCCCGGTAGCTGGCCAGGTCGTTGGACGCCGCCGGGTCGAAGCGCGGCTTGCTCGGCGAGTCGTCGTCGTCCGGGGCGTACTCGTAGGTGTAGTCGCCCAGGAACACGTAGAGGTCCAGGTCGCGCTGGGCCGCGTCGCGGTGGGCGTTGAAGAAGCCGGCGGGGTAGCGCTGGCAGGACGAGTAGCCGATGACCAGGGGCTGGTCGTCCTCCGGCGCGGTCTTCGTGCGCCCGACCTCCGAGACGCCGTCGGCCGAGCGCCAGGCGTAGTAGTAGAAGCGGCTGGGCCGCAGGCCGGTGACGCGGACCTTGAGGCAGTGGTCGACGCCCGCGGTGGTCGGCACCACGACCGACGCGACCGTGCGCGTCAGCCCCTCGTCCTCGCAGAGCACGAGCTCGGCGCCCGACCGCGGGACGTCCGTGGTCAGCCGGCTCCACAGCGTGATCGCGTCGGCCGTCGGCTCGCCCGAGGCGACGCCGTCCAGGAAGCGGCCGGGCCCGACCGCGGCGCTGCGGGCGGTCAGGCGGCCCCAGGCGTTCGGGACGAGCGCGGCGGAGGCGAAGGCGGTGCCGCCGGCCACGACGAGCTGGCGGCGGGTGATGACGGTGGGGCGCACCCGCGCATCCCTACCTGATCGCGCACCTCCCGCGCCAGGGCTTCACAACCCGCTCACGTGACGAGCGAGGACCCCGCGAAGAACGCGAACCAGATGCCGGTGAGCGCCAGCGCGACGCCGACGCTCCAGACCATCACGACCTCCAGGACGCCCTCGCGCCGGCGCGCCTCGCGGTCGTCGCGCATCGACTTCAGCCACGGCGAGCGGTAGCGCTGGTCGGCCTCGGGGTGGACCAGGCGCGTGTGGACGCGGTCCAGCATGGCCAGGAGCTTCCCGATGACCACCGCGGTGACGATGATCCCGGCGAGCACGAGCAGGTAGGCGCCCGCCGAGGGCTGCGAGCTCGTCGTCCCCTGGGAGACGAGGTAGAGCCAGGCCACGGGGGAGGCGAGCCACATGACGACCGACCCGAGCGCCATGAGCGTCACGAGCAGCCACGCCCCGGCCTTGCGCCCCGGCGGGAGCCGGGCCGGCGGGGCCATGCGGCGCTCCGGCGCCGCGCCCCGGGCGGGAGTGGGTGGCATGGCGCACATGCAACCACGCCAGGCGGGCGCGTGGGACGGTCGGTGCCGCCTGTCGCGCCGGTAGCCTCGACAGCACGTGAGCCTGGCCGACGACGACGACCTCCCCCTCACGATCGACGAGCTCGCCCGGCGCACCGGCATGACCGTGCGCAACCTGCGCGCGCACCAGTCGCGCGGTCTGCTCCCGCCGCCGCAGGTCCGCGGGCGCACCGGCTTCTACGGCGAGGAGCACGTGCTGCGCGTGGAGCTCATCAAGGAGCTGCAGGCCGACGGCTTCAACCTCGAGGCCATCAAGCGGGTGGTCCAGGACGCGGGCGGCTCGGCCGGCGACGTGCTGCGCTTCACCCGCCTGGTGCGCGCGCCGTTCGAGGAGGAGGAGCCCGAGCTCGTCAGCGCCGAGCAGCTGCAGGAGCGCTTCTCCCTCGGACCGGACGGCCTGCGCAAGGCCGCCGAGCTCGGCGTCATCCGCCACCTGGGCGGCATGCGCTTCGAGGTCCGCTCCCCGCGGCTCATGGCCGTGGGGGAGGAGCTCGCGACGCTCGGGATCCCGCCCGAGCGCATCCTGGAGGCGCTGGGCCGCCTGCGCCGCCAGGCCGACGGCGCCGCGGAGATGTTCGTGGAGCTCTACCTGCGCGAGGTGTGGCGCGACTTCGAGGAGGCGGGCTTCCCCGAGGAGCAGTGGCCCGCGATCGCCGAGGGCGTCGAGCGCCTGCGCCCCCTCGCGGCGGACTCGCTGCTGGCGACCTTCCGCATGGTCATGACCGACCGGGTCGAGGAGGCCTTCGGCCGGGTCTTCGACCGCGCCCTCAAGCAGCAGCGCCGCTCGCGCGACGGACGTGGGCGCCGGCGCTGAGGCTGGGTAGGGGCCGACGATGGACATCGCGGTCATCGGGTCGGGCAACATCGGCGGGACGAGCGCGCGGCTGCTCGCCAAGGCGGGCCACCGCGTCGCGCTGGCCAACTCGCGCGGGCCGGAGAGCCTCACGCAGCTCGTGGAGGAGATCGACGGCGACGTGCGCGCGCTCGAGCTGCCCGACGCGCTGGCCTTCGGCGAGGTGGTCCTGCTGGCCATCCCCTTCGGCCGCTACCGCCTCATGGAGGTCGGCCCGGTGCAGGGCAAGGTCGTCATCGACGCCACGAACTACTACCCCGAGCGCGACGGCGGCCTGGCCGAGCTCGACCGGGGTGAGGAGACCTCCAGCGCGCTCATCGAGTCCCACCTGGTCGCCGCCCGCGTGGTCAAGGCGATCAACACCATCTACTGGGAGCACCTGCGCGACCGCGGCACGCCGGCGGGCACGGAGGGCCGCATGGCCATCCCGATCGTCGGCGACGACGCCGAGGCCAAGCGCGTGGTCGCCGGCCTGCTGGACGACATGGGCTTCGACGCCGTGGACGGCGGCCACCTCGAGGACGGCTTCCGCCAGCAGCCCGGCACGCCGGTCTACGGCTTCGAGGGCGACGCGGACGCCGTCCGCGAGGCGCTGGCCTCCTTCGACCGCTGAGCGCTAGCGCGGTGCGCTAGGCGTGGCGAGCCGGCGCGAGGCGCCGGACGCCGCGCACGAGGCTGCCGGCGATCGCGCCGCACAGCACGCAGAGCTCACCCGCGACGAGCCCGCCGATGAGGAACGCCGAGCCCCAGCCGCGCGTCTCGAGGTCCGAGGCGCCGGTGAGCCAGAAGAGCCAGAAGGCGAGCACGGCGACCAGCAGCGGCGGTCCGAGCGCGCCGGCGAACGGCCGGGCGTAGCCCAGCAGCACGGACAGGCCGGCGAGGACGCCGAGCAGCGGCAGGGCGACCTCGCGGGCGCTGTCGGCCGACAGCGCCGCGGCCGCGACGGCGACGGCCAGGAGGCCGGCGGAGATGTAGAGCACCAGGGCCAGGAGCGCACGCACGCGAGATGTGACGGTAGGCCCTCGGGGGCCTGCTGCCTAGCCTTGGGAGCCGATGTAGGCCGTGCTCGACTGGCTGCGGGGCGCCGACGCCGACGTGGCGCGGGCGGTCGCCGACCTGCGCTGGGGGCCGCTCACCGTCGTCATGCGCGGGCTGTCGAGCCCGTGGCTCAAGGGCCCGGGCTTCGTGCTGGCGGCGCTCCTGGTCGACCTCGCGCGTATGCGCTCGGGCCGCGGGCCCCGCGTGCCCGTCGTCGCGCTCGCCGTGCTGATCGCGATCGCGATCGCCTCGCTGATCGGCGACGACCTGCTCAAGCCGCTCGTCGGCCGCGTGCGCCCGCCACGCGACGGGCTGGGGCTCACCGCGCTCGTGCGGGTGCCGACCGACCCGTCCTTCCCCTCCGGCCACGCGACGCAGGCCTTCGCGGTGGCCGTGTGCCTGGGCCGCCTCGCCCCGCGGCTGCGCACCCCGGCGCTCGTCGTCGCCGCGCTCATCGCGCTCTCGCGGGTCTACCTCGGCGTGCACTTCCCCGGCGACGTGCTCGCCGGGGCGCTGCTCGGGTCGCTGATCGGCTACGGGGTGGCGCGTGTCGCGTCCAGGAGCGCGGGCGGCAGCGCGGACTCGGCCGAGCCGAGCACGCGGATGCCGACCAGGCGCCCGTAGTAGTCGAAGTCCAGCTCGAGCGAGCCGAGCGCGGCGATCCGCGCCGCATCGTCGAGCTCGTCGAGCGCGACGGTGTCGCGGACCTCGCCTCCGGCGCCCGCGAGGAGGTCCACGTAGACCTCCCCCGGCGCCGGCGAGCTGACGGTGACCTCGGCCATCGCCTAGTGGGCGATCGGGCGGCCGATGTTGTACGGCTTGCCGCCGCTGGCGGCCGAGGCGGTGGCCAGGAACAGGTACAGGCCGACCCCCGCGAAGACCAGCGAGGTGATGCCCGCCAAGCGGACCGGGAACGTCGCGGTGGCGAGGTTGCCGATGATCAGGAACACCAGGGCGAGCGTCACGAGCGCGAACACGAGCGTGAAGCTCGAGGGCAGCCGCACGCTGGCCAGGGTCAGCGTCGCGAAGACGACCGCCCACGTCACCTGGAAGATGAGCTGGGTGTCGGGGATGTCGGCCGGCGGCACCGCGAACCAGTTGTGGGTCAGACCGAGCACGAGCGCGGCGTAGCTGAGCCAGAAGCCGCAGAAGAGCCCGAAGACGCCCGCGACCATGGTCTGGCCGACGCGGATCGCCCAGAGCGTTGAGACGAGCAGCCCCAGCCCGGTGCCGGCGAAGATGATGGCCAGCGGGGTGCCCGCCGCAGCGTCGGAGACCACCCCGATGAGCGACAGCCCGAGGGCGATCGAGCCCGCGGCGAAGATCGGCAGGCCGAGGATCGTGGGATCCCCGCCGTCGGGTGCGGCGGGGGCCTCCGGGACCGGGGCCTCCTCCAGCGTGCTGCCGTCGTGCGGCACGGCTCCTGCGGTGCGGCTGGGTGTTGACATGACCGTCCTCCTGGCGTGATGGCGTTGTCCTGCTCCGCTCGCGAACGTAGGCCGATGCTTCGGCCGCAGGCAAGAACGCCACCGTCTTCCGGCGCGACCGGAAGCGGCCTCAGAGGGTCTGGGGCGCCGCCAGGGCAGCCAGCGCCGGCGCGTAGAGGCGCTCCTTGATCGCCTTCAGCGTCGGCGGGTGGGCGTCGACGAGCGCGCGGGCGCGCTCCAGGGCGACCTCGAGGACCTCGTCCTCGGCCACGGAGGCGTCGACGAGGTCGGCCTCCAGCGCGTCGGCCCCGCCGTAGCGGCGCCCGGTGGTCATCGCCTCGTGGGCGGTGCGCTTGCTCAGGCGCGCGCTCAGCAACGCGGTCATGCCCGGGGTGAACGGGATGCGGATGTGGATCTCCGGCACGCAGATGTAGCCGCGGTCGGCGCGCATGACCCGCTGGTCGTGGGCCACGGCGAGCATGGCGCCCGCCGCGAAGGCGTGGCCCTGGATCGCGGCGACCGCCGGGACGCTCGAGCCCAGGAACGCCGCGAAGAGGCCGTGCACCGAGCCGACGAACGCCTCGACCTGGTCGCCGTGGGCGCCCATCCAGTCGAGGTCCAGGCCGTTGGACCAGAACTTGCCCGTCGCCTTGGTCACGAGCGCGCGGGGGCCCTCGGTGGCCTCGACGGTGGCGAGGTGGCCGGCGACGGCATCGACCCAGGGCGGGTTGAAGCGGTTCTCGCCGTCGCCGAGGTCGAGGACGAAGACGTCCCCGTCGCGGTCGAGGCTCGGCAGGGTCGGGGCGTCGGTGTCGGCCATGGCGGTGCCCGACCCTGCCACACCCGTCGGCCCGGCGGCGTCGCGCCGCCCCGCGCGCTAGGACTCACCCCCGTGGCCACCGGTCCCGACCGCCCCAGCGCCTCGACGCGCGTCCACGCCGCGCTGCGCGGAGCGATCCTCGGCGGCGCGCTCGCCCCGGGCGACAAGGTGCCCTCCGAGCGCGCGCTGGCCGAGGAGCACGGCGTCAACCGCCACGCGGTGCGCGAGGCGCTCAAGCGCCTGGAGCAGGCCGGCCTGGTGCGCATCGCCCAGGGCGGCGCGACCCGGGTGGAGGACTGGCGCCGCACGGGCGGGCTGGAGCTGCTGCTGGACCTCCTGGGCCCCGACGGCGACCGTCCGCCGCTCGAGCTGGTCCGCGGCGTGCTGGAGCTGCGTGCCGCGATCGGCGCCGACGCGGCGCTGGCCTGCGCGGCCCGCGGCACGGAGGAGGAGCGCGCCACCGTCGCCGCGCGGGCGGCCGCGTGCGCGCGGGCCATCGACGACGGCGCGGGGGCCACGGCGGTCGACGCGGCGCACGAGGCGACCTGGGACGCGGTCGTCGACGGCGCGGGCAACGTCGCCTACCGCCTCGCGCTCACCTCGCTCGTGCGCGCGCTGGGCGCCTCGCGCGAGCTCCAGGCGCTCGTGCGGCCCGGCGACGGCGTCGGCCTGCGCCGCCTGGGCGCGGTCATCG
>CAXUES010000177.1:0-5280 GCA_964250185.1 uncultured Solirubrobacteraceae bacterium
ATGGCCTGCGGCGAGGCGAGGACGTGCGCGTGGTTGCCCCGCCGCACCGGCTCGGAGGCGTCGAGCGTCGTGTGCTCCCGGATGGCCACGAGCGCGTCCTGCAGCTGCGCCCGCGCGCGGGTGTGGGCGTGGACGTCGCCCGTGGCGACCGTGCGCAGGCCCAGGCCCCTGGCCGTCGCGGCCAGCGCGCGGTTGCGGGCGCGGTCGTCGCGGGCGAAGGGGCGCTGGAGCTCCACCCGCAGCCCCTCGGGCCCGAAGGCGTCGCGCAGGCCGCGCAGCGAGCCCGCGTCGTGCACGCCGTGGCGCGCGCAGCCCGACAGGCAGACGAGGCCCTCGGCGTGCTCGGCGACGTCGGCCAGGGTCACCGACGGCTCCACGACGCGCCTGCGGCTGTCGTCGCGGGTGTGCGCGTGGGCACGGGTGAGCAGCCGGCAGAGGTTGCGCCACCCGCGCGCGTCGCGGACGAGCAGCGTCAGGTGCCGCGACGGCGGCTGGCGCCAGCCCGCCCGGCCGGGCTCGGGCGCCGGTGCGTCGGCGGCGTCGCGGACGGAGACCTCGGCGCCGTGGATCGCGCGCAGCCCGAGCGCCGAGGCGGCCTGCGCGTGCTCCATAGAGCCCGAGACCGTGTCGTGGTCGGTGAGCGCGAGCGCCGTGTGGCCGCGCTCCAGGGCGGCCGTCACGAGCTCGTCGGGCTGGGAGGAGCCGTCGAGGAAGGAGAAGGCCGAATGGGCGTGGAGCTCGACGAACGACACGAACGCATGTTCGCATGACGGGCGGCGGGAACCGAAGTGCCTGCACCTGCGGCCATCGTCCCGGTCGCTCACGTGCGATCGCCCTCGACGCAGTCCAGCCGCCGCTCCCAGACGCCGCCGGGCGGGCGCGCCCAGGCGTCGACGAGCGCCGAGGACGTCCGCTCCACCTCGCCGCCCAGGCCGACGCGCCCGCCCAGCTCGACCGACCCGTCCCCGCCGTAGGCCGTGGCGTCGTCGCGGTAGCGGGCGACCTCCCGGCGGCCGTCGGCGGCGAGCGCGCCGGCCAGGGCGCGCGCGGCCCCGGGGAGGTCCGCCGCCCGACGCGGAGCCAGCGCCCGGACGAGGCGGTCGTAGGCCGCCCGGTGCTCCGGCGCCGTGAGGTCCAGCGTGGAGGTCGCGGCCGTGCGCCCCTCCCCCGCCGCGATCCCGGGCACCTCGGGCACGCCCAGGATCCCGGCGCCCAGGCCCGACCCGGTGACCGACAGGCTCGTCGGCCGGCCGTCGCGGTCGTACTCCACCGCGAGCGCCACCGTGCCCTCCCGCTCCACCCCCGGGCCGTCGAGCACCACGGCGCGCAGCGTCGCCGCGCCCTCGCCCTCCAGCCGGAACGCGAGGGTGCGCGTGCCCGTGCGGCGGTCGACGGAGCCGCCGAGCGTCGTCGACAGGCCGGCCTGCACGTCCGAGCCGCCGGTGAGCTCGATGCCGAGCGTCGCGCCGATGCCGCCCTCCAGGCCCGTCCGGTCGGGCGGGCGCAGGTCGGTGGACAGGCCGGCCACGTCGGCCACCCCGCCGATGACCCCGCCGAGGATCGGCACCGAGCGCACGGCCTCCTCCCCCGCCACCCGGGCCAGGCGCTTGACCATGCGCGCCGCCGCGCGGGCGTCGGCGACCTCCCACGTGCGCCGCCGGGACAGGCGCGCGGCGAGCTCGACGCCCGCGGAGGCCTCCACCTCGACCCGCAGCGCACGTCCCACCGCGAGGTGGCCCTCGACGCCGGCGCCGAAGGCCACGGCCAGGTCGGAGTCGTCGACGAGCGAGACAGCGGCCGTGCCGTCCGAGCGCACCTCCGTGAGCACCGAGCGCCCTGCGCCGATCGAGACGAGGGCCAGGTCGACCCCGAGCCTGCCCCCGAGCCCCGCGGTGCGCACGACGCAGGCGCGCAGGGGCGGCGCCGCGCACGCGGAGCCCGTGGCGACGCAGAGCGCCCGCCGCATGCCGCCCACCACGGCGTTGACCAGGCCCGCGGGGTTGGCGGCGGCGACGCCCCCTGCCGCCAGCGCGAGGGCGAGGACGAGCAGCAGGGCCGTCCACTCGACGCTGGCCTGCCCGGACTCCGCACGACGGGTGGGAGACGAGGCGGACGACGGCATGGGGGCAGCGTCCCGGCGGGTCGCGTGCCGCCTCCACACCGCTCCGTCACGGGAGCGCGCCGCGACTGCACCGAGAGGCGCGCGGGCGGTTTCAGCGCTGGTGGGCCCACGTCCCGGACTCGAGGTCGCGGAAGAGCACGAGGTCGCGTCCCGCCTCGGTGACGACCTCCCAGTAGCGGCGGCGGACCGGCGTGGTCGTCCACCAGCGGTCCTCGACGAGCCACGACTCGCGGACGGCCTCCACCCGGTCGCCGTCCACGGCCTCCGGGCGGCCGTCGACGGCCGCACGGACCTGCGCGGTGACGGGCAGCCCGAGCCGTCGCGGCGCTCCCGCGCGGCCCTGGCCGCTGCCGCTCGCCCGTGTCGCCCCGCCGCTCACTCGTAGGGCGTGAGCACCATGCGGCGCTCGGGGACGCGGGAGCCCGGATCGACTTCGAGGACGCGCAGGGCCGCATCCGGGCCGGCGATCGCCCGGGCCTGGCGCACCGCCTCGCGCAGCCGCGCGCGCCGGGCACCCGCCGCATCGGCGAAGAGCGCGCGGGCGCCCTGGTGGGGCGGGCCGAAGCGCTCCACCGACAGGCGCAGCAGCTCGGCGGGCGCGGGCAGCACGAGCAGCCGCTGCCCCAGCGCGAGGCGCATGCGGCCCGGATCGGCCAGCGCCTCGCGGAAGACGACGCGCTCCCGCCAGGTGCCGCCCTCCACGAGCCGCGCGGCGATGACCACGGCGCGCAGCGTGCGCCCGCGCCGCTCGCGCCGGGCGACGAGGCGGTCGATGAGCAGCTCCAGCGCGCGGCCGAGCTGCTCGCCCGAGGCGGCCTCGGCCAGCTCGAGGGACTCCTCGAGGCGCTCGCCCGGCTCCCGGGGCACCAGCGGCGTGTCTCGTCCCGCGGCCAGCGCGTGGGCCGTGCGCCCGGCCGGGCCGAAGCGGTCGGTCACCGCGGCGGCGCCCAGCGACGACAGCTCCCCCAGCGTGGAGAGCCCGAGCTGCTCGAGCGGCTCGACGAGCGCGGCGACCTCCGCCCGCGCGCGCAGCGCCGAGATCGGGGCGGAGGCGAGGTCGCCCCCGCCCCCCACCACCGCCGCGCGCCGCGAGCGCGCGCGCCCCGCGGCCACCTCGGCGCAGAAGCGCGACGGGCCCGCGCCGATGCGCGCGGGCACGCCGATCGCCCGGCGCACGACCGCCACCACGCCGTCGAGCCAGACCGGCGTGCCCGCCGCGTCCGTGGCCCCCACGCCCGCCAGGCGCGCCGCCGGCCCGCCGTGCAGCTTGGCCAGCCCGGCGGCGTCGAAGCACGCGGCACCCGGCCGGTCGGCCTCCACCTGCGCGCCGATCCCCTCCAGCCGGGCGACGACACCCTCCCACGCGTCGGCCACGCCGACGGGATCCGGCGGGACGAGCGCGAGCGCCGGGCAGCGCGCGAGCGCCTCCCCCATCTGCATCCGCGGCACGACGCCCGCCGCCTCGGCGGCCGCGTTGACCTGGCCGATGCCCACGCGGCCCGGTTCGGGGGCGAGCGCGGCGGGGCCCGCGGCGAGCGCCTCGCGGCTGCCCAGGGCGACGGCCAGCTCGAAGCGGGGCAGGAGGACGCAGACGATCATCGAACGTACGTTCGCATCGCCACCGGCGGACCGGAAGGGCCTGCTCCTGGCGGGAACCGCTCCGCTGGAGCGACCCGTCGCGCCCCCGCAGGTCGCGCCGCACCCGGAGTTGGGCATCATGCCGACCATGGACCTGCGCCGCCCCCTGCCCCTCGTCATCGCCCTGGCCCTCGGCGGCGGCGTCCTCACCGGCTGCGGCGGTGGCGTCGGCGTCCAGGAGCCGCGCGAGCTGTCGGCCTCCGATTCCTCCCAGGTGCTCGGCGCGGTGCGCACGATCTCCCGGGCCTGCGCGGGCGACCAGGCGAGCGTCCGGGGCATCCCGGACGCGGTCTCGGTGATCATCCGGGAGACCGAGGAGAACCCCAACCGGATCTACGAGGTGGGCTCGGGCGAGCGTGCGCTGGTCATGTACGAGTACGCGACGAACATCGCCGGCACCCTGCAGCGCTGCAACGTCGGTGGGGACTCGCAGGCCATCCTCGAGGCCTCGGCGAAGGCCAAGGCCTCGATCTAGCGCTGCGGCGCCGCTGGCTCGTCGCCCGAGGCGCCGAACATGCCGCCCAGGCGGGCGGCGAGGGAGAAGTCGCCCTCGAGGTCCATGCGCCCGCTGAGCAGCGCCGCGCCCGCGTCGAGGTCGCGCCCGGCGATCCGCACGAAGTCCGCCAGCGACAGGCGCACCGTGAGGCGCGGGTCGACCCCGGGTCGCGGCCGCGCCCGGGCGCCCTGCGGGCCGACGTCGAGCGTCCAGGTGCGCAGGCGCCCGTCCGTGCCGCGCAGCTCGTAGCTCAGCTCCCCGGAGAACCCCCCTGCGCGCTCGGGGGCGAACTGGGCCTCCATGGCCGAGAAGAGCAGCCGCAGGCCCCGGTCGGAGCCCGCGGTGCGCTCGAGGCGCTCGTCGTCCGAGCGCCGCACGAACGCCCGGAAGGCCGACTCTCCGCGCGTCTCCAGGACCCGCCGCCAGGCCCCGGCCCGCGCGCCCCGCGGCGGGACGGCATCGGGCACCGACGGCACGGGAACCGCCGGGACGCGGTCGGCGCCCTCGGCGACGCTGCGGCGCGCGTCCTCGTCGTCGTCCTCGGCGACCGTGGCGCCCGACGGGGTCGCCGTCGCCACCGGGGCCACCGTCACGCCCGGGTCGCCGGCGCGCACGGGCGCGCGGCGGGCCAGGGCGCGCTCCACCGCCTCGGCGAGCGCCGCGTCGCGCGCCGCGTCGGCGGCATCGGCTCGCGCGGCGAACGCCCCGAGCACCTCCTCGCCGGCCAGCGCGAGGCACGCGAGCACGTCGGCGTCGCGGGTGCGGCCCGTGGCGACGTCCAGGACGACCTCGTCGAGCCCTGCCCGCTCATAGCGCTCGAGCAGCTCGCGCACCGGCGCGGGCGTGCCGATCGCCCCGCGCCGCGCCGCGCGGCCGTCCCGGTCGGCCTCGAGGTGCAGCGCGGCCCCGTCGGCGCGCACCACGTCGCGGGCGAAGCCCACGCGGTCGCGACGCGCCTCGAACTCCGCCCACACGTCCGTGACGCCCACGCGGTGCTGGCCGATGCGGTCGTGGTGTGCGGCGA
>CAXUES010000177.1:5290-6426 GCA_964250185.1 uncultured Solirubrobacteraceae bacterium
TCCTCCCGGTCCGTGCTCCGTGGCTTCTCCCGCCGGGATGCGGTGGGCTAGCGAGCGTCAGTGAGGACGCCCCTCTCGGCCTGGAGGGAGCGACGGAAGGTCTCCGGGGCGAGCCGCACCGAGATGATCGTGATGAGGCAGACGACGGCGACGTAGCCCGCGAACTGCGCGCCGTCCAGGCCGCGGTCCAGCGCCTCCTGCTCCTCGGCGTGGACGTGGAGGGGGAGCACCATCGCCACGCGCGACTCGACGGCGAAGCCGCCGGGCACGCAGCGCTCCGACGCGAGGATCGCCCGGTGCTCGGCCACCCACGGTGCCAGGCGCTCGGGCTCGATCGGCTCGGTGATGAGCGCGCCCAGCCCGAGCTCGGCGGCGCGGCGCACGTCCTCCGGGCGCCGGCAGGCGAGCCACAGCGGCGGATGGGGACGCTGGAGGGGCCTGGGGAGCACCATCCGCGGCGCGAGCTCGAGGCCGCGGCCGCCCCATCCGTGGAAGGGCTCCTCGGCGAGCAGGCGGGCGAGCACGTCGAGCAGCTCCTCGAGCTCGGCCTCGGTCGGCGCGACGGCGTCCGGCCCGAGGCCGGCCTCCAGCGCGCGCACGTCGGGGGCGACGGCGAGCTGCGCCCGGCCGCCCGAGACGAGGTCGAGCGTCGCGAGCTCCTCGGCCACCCGGGCCGGGTGCGCCACGCGGGGCTGCAGCGCGACCGGACCCATGCCCAGGCGCAGGCGCGGCGCCCGTTGGGAGGCAGCGGCGAGGAAGATCGCCGGGGCGGCGGCGTGGGAGCCCTCCTCGCGGAAGTGGTGCTCGGGGGCCCACAGCCCGTGGAAGCCGGCGGCGTCGGCGGCGGCGGCCTGCGCGAGGGAGGCCTGCGCCCGGTCGTGGTCGGCACCAGGGGCCCAGGGGCGCGGGGACTGGTGCGCGGCGAGCAACGCGAAGCGCATCGGGGCCGATGGTAGTCGCGCCCCGGGCCGCCGCACCGGGCCGATGACGAGCCCTTCACACGCCCCGACGGGGGCGGAGTAGGTGGGCCCCGGGTCGCCCCGGGGCCCGACCCTTAGCAGGTCGATAAGCCGGATCCTGTCGTTGAGCAGCCATCCATCTGCGCGGCCTACCTGGACCTCGGCGGGCAGCCTGCG
>CAXUES010000178.1:0-917 GCA_964250185.1 uncultured Solirubrobacteraceae bacterium
TCTCCGTCTTCCGCATCGAGCCCGGCGAAGAGATGCGCCCCTTCGTCACCGGGCACCGAGATGACGATGCGGTCCGAGCCCTCCTGGACGACGTTGGTCATCATCGCCAGGACCTTGGCCGCCGTGTCGGAGGACATGACGCGGCTCTGGCGCTCGGGCTCCTGGCGCTCCACCTCGCGGCCGTCGGCGTCGATCACCGCGTCGGTTAGGTGGGGCTTCATGAGCTCCCCGCCGTTGGCCACCGCGGCGGCCACCTGGGCCATCTGCAGCGGCGTGACCTTCAGCTTGTCCTGGCCGATGGCCAGCCGCGCGAGGTCGACGAAGCGCGACGTCGCCGGGATCAGGCGGTTGCCCTGGTACTCCCCCGAGGCGAGCATCTCGCTGCGGGGGTAGTCGAGCTCGGGCTTGGCCCCGAAGCCGAAGCGCTCCATGTACTGCTGGTAGGTCGACTTGCCCACGGACTCCGCGACGTTCGCCCAGGCCGTGTTGACCGACTGCGTGAGCGCGTCGGTCAGCGAGATCTGCGGGAAGTCCTCGGAGTCGAAGTTGTTCAGGGTGGTGCCGGAGAACTCCTGGGCGTTGGAGCCGTCCACCACCGAGTCCGGGGAGAACTTCCCCGAGTCGATGGCCGCCACGGCGGTGACGACCTTCATCGTCGAGCCGGGGACGTAGCCGCCGTAGGTCGCGCGGTTGAGCAGCGGCGACCCGTCGTTGTCGGCGTTGAGGCGCGAGAAGACCCCGCTCTGGGTGAACGTGCTCGGGTCGAACGTGGGCACGCTGACCATCGCCTTGACCGCCCCCGTGCGCGGGTCCAGGGCCACCACGGAGCCCTTGCGACCGGCCAGCGCGCTGATCACCGTACGCAGAGCGGTCGCCGTGCGCCCGGACCTGCCGATCACCTTGCCGATGTCCTCCGG
>CAXUES010000178.1:927-6421 GCA_964250185.1 uncultured Solirubrobacteraceae bacterium
AGCGCGCTGATCGCCGCCTGCTGCATCTTCGGGTCGAGCGTCGTGCGCACGCGGTCCCCCGCGGTGCGCTTGCCGAGCAGGCCGTCGATGAGCGTGCCGACCTCGTTGTCCTCCTGGCCCGTGAGCTGGTCGTTGCGCTCGCGCTCCAGGCCGGACTGGCCGAAGCCCGTGTACGAGTAGCCGATGGCGTGGGCGAAGAGCGAGCCCGTGGGGTAGCGGCGCGAGTAGTCGCCCTCCCGGTCGCGGACGGAGCGCGCGAGCACCGTGCCGTCGTCGGCGGTGATCGTCCCCCGGCGGATCTTCAGCCCGCGCAGGACGTCGCGGCGGTTCTGGCTCGTGTCGGCGCGCAGGTCGTCCGCGCGCACCACCGTCCACCACGCGGTCATCCCGACGAGCCCAGCGAACATGAGCAGGACGACGAGGAAGAGCCGGCTGATCGGCTTGTTCACGCCTCCCTCCGGGCCCGGTCGGAGACCATGAGCAGCAGGGCGAGCAGGATGAAGTTCGCCACGATCGACGAGCCGCCGTAGGAGACGAACGGCAGCGTCACGCCCGTGAGCGGGATGAGCTTGGTGACCCCGCCGACGATCACGAAGACCTGCAGGGCGAAGATGCTCGTCAGGCCGACGGCCAGCAGCTTGGAGAACGAGTCGCGCGCGAGCATCGCGACCTTGAAGCCGCGCTCCACGATGAGCAGGTAGACGACGATGAGGCCCGTCGCGCCGAGCAGCCCGAGCTCGTTGGTGATCACGGAGTAGATGAGGTCGGTCTGCGGGGCGGGCAGGACGGTCGCGCCGCCCGGGCCCTCCAGCAGCGACTGGCCGAACCCGCGCCCGAAGACGCCGCCGTCGGCCTGCGCGAAGAGCGACTGCGCGAGCTGGTAGGAGCCGCCCACGGCCTGCTCGTAGAGCTTGGGATCGAACGGGTCCTGCCAGGCCGCCACGCGGTTGGTGATCGTCGGGCGGACCTGCGCGAGGACGTAGGCGCCGATCGCGAAGGCCACCAGGCCGACGGCCGGGAACGAGAAGCGCCCCGTCGCGACGTAGAGGACCGCGAGGAAGCCGCCGAAGAACATCAGCGACGAGCCGATGTCCTGGATGACGAAGAGCAGGAGCATCGCCGTGCCCCACACCGCCAGCAGCGGGCCGAAGTGCTTCAGCGGCGGGATGGTGATCCCGAGCACCCGGCGCGCGCCGAGCACGAGCACCTGCCGCGTGTCGCGCAGGTAGCTGGCCAGGAAGACGACGATGGCGATCTTCGCGAACTCCGCGGGCTGGATCGAGAAGCCCCCCACGGTGATCGACAGGTACGCGCCGTTGGTCGGCGGGAACGCCCGGGGCAGGATCAGCAGCAGGATCCCGCCGCCGGCGATCGTGTAGCGGAAGCGCTCCAGCTTGCGGTAGTCGCCGAGCACGAGGATGACCAGCGCGAAGGCGATCAGGCCGATGACGAACCACTGGGCCTTCTGGCGGGCCAGCTCGTCGTCGATCCGGTAGACCATCACCAGCCCGAAGCACGCCAGGAGCGCCACGAGCGGGAAGAGGTACGGGTCGGCGTGCTTGAGGCGCGCGCGGATGACCAGGTGCCCCACGAGGCACAGGCCCAGGAAGATGCCGCCGTAGGTCAGCGACACGTCCGTGAGGCGGTTGGAGCCGCTCACGCCCTGGGCCAGCGCGTCGCGGGAGACGAACAGCGCGGTGAAGCCCGCGGTGATGAGCAGCGCCGAGGGGATCAGCCCGAGCAGCTCGCGCCAGCGGGCGCTCACGGGGCCACCTGCCCGAGCTCGATCCGCTTGACGAGGTCGGCCGCGTCCTCGCGCGAGCGCAGCTTGTGCGCGGCGACGGTCGCGCGCACGCCGGCGGGGAGGGTCCCCACGGGCACGCCGGAGGTGAAGTTCCGCTGGTAGATGTCCAGCCCGAACGGCAGCTCGTAGGGCGGTCCACGGAAGAGCGTGACGAAGCCCTGGTCGTCGGAGCCGACGAACCACACCGACTGCGAGGCGATGTAGCTGCCCAGCACGATCGGCACGCCGATCAGCGCGAAGAGGATCAGCCCGATGCGCAGGCGCCGCAGGCCGGGGCGGCGGCGCGGGCGCGGCCGGCGCTCGTGGACCGCGGCCGCCGGCGCGGCGGCGGGCGGCGGCTCGGGCGCGGGGTGCTCGCGGGTGCGCTCCTCGTCGTCGTCCCAGGCGAGCGCGGGCGCCGGCGCGTGGGCCTGCGTGGCCTCGCCGATGGGCTGCGCGTCGATCTCCTCCACCCGGAAGAGGACCACGGTGATGTTGTCGCGCCCGCCCGCCTCGTTGGCGGCCGCCACGAGGTCGCGCGCGGCGCGGTCCAGGCGCGGCTCGGCCCGCAGCAGCTCCCCGACCAGGACCTCGGGGATCATCGAGGTCAGCCCGTCGGAGCAGATCAGGAAGACGTCCCCGGCCCGCGCCCGCCAGGAGAGGTGGTCCACCGCGACCACGCCCTCGGCGCCCAGCGCGCGGGTGATGATGTTGCGCTGCGGGTGGGTGTCGGCCTCCGCGGGGCTCAGGCGGCCCTCGCGGACGAGCTCCTCCACGAGCGAGTGGTCGTGCGTGAGGCGCTCCAGCACGCCGTCGCGCAGGACGTACAGGCGCGAGTCGCCGACGTGGGCGATGGCCAGCTCGCTCTCGGTGAGGTAGGCCGCCGTGAGCGTCGTGCCCATCCCCGAGTACAGGGCGCTGGACTGCGCGAGCGCGTGCACCGCCGCGTTGGCGTCCTGCACGAGCGCGGCGAGGCGCTCCTCCGCCGAGCCGCCCGCGTCGGGCAGGCCGCCCTCGAGCTGGGCCACCGCGGTCTGCGAGGCGACCTCGCCGGCCTGCGCGCCGCCCATGCCGTCGGCGATCGCGAAGAGCGGCGAGCGGACGAAGAGCGAGTCCTCGTTGGCCTTGCGCTGGCGGCCGGTGTCGGTGACCTTGGCGCTCTCGGCGATGCGCAGCACGGCTCAGCTGCCCTCGAGGTAGGTGAACTCGGAGTCGCCGATCCGCACGCGGTCGCCGCGGTGCAGGGGCTGGGGGCCCGCGACGAGCTCCTCGTTGAGGTAGGTGCCGTTCGTCGACCCGAGGTCCTCGAGCACCACGACGCCGCCCTGCACGGTGAGCTGGGCGTGGCGCGAGGAGGCGAAGGGGTCCTCCAGGCGGATCTCCGCCTGGTCGCCCCGGCCGAGCACGGCGCCGCCGAGCACCTCGTACTCCATGCCCTTGGTGTGGCCCGGGGCGCGCTCGACGAGCAGGCGCGGGTCCTCCAGCGTGCGGGGGGTCGCGGCGGTGTACAGCCCGGTCGCCTCCGAGCCGCCGCCGACCACGACGCCCCCGCCGGCCGTCGCCCCGCCGCGCGTGGCGTCCACGGTGCGGCGCAGGTCCTTCAGCGTGGAGCGGGTGACCCACGCGAGGAACAGGAAGAGGACGGCCAGGAAGCCGAACTGCAGCGCGACGGCGAGGGGATCCAACATCGGCTACTCGACCTCGAAGGAGACGGGGACGGTGCCGAGCTCGAGCCGGTCGCCCGGCGCGACGCCGGTCGGCTCCTTGACCGCGCGCCCGTTGACCTTCACGCCGTTGGTGGAGCCGAGGTCGGCGACCGTCCAGCCCTCCCCGAGCGGGCGGACCTCGGCGTGGTGGCGGGAGATGTTCGAGTCGGCGAGCACGAGGTCGCAGTCGCGCGAGCGCCCGATGACGGCGCCGCGCGGCGGGACGGGCATCCGCTTGCCCTCCGCCAGGAGGTAGGCCTGCCCACGGCGGGCACGGCGCTCCTGGCGCAGCGGCTCCTGGACCCGGTCGGCCGTGGAGTAGATCATGGTCTGGCCCCGCTCGGCGGGCTCCGCCGCGGGGGCGTCGGGTGCCGCGGCGCCCGCGCGCGCCGCCGGGCGGACCAGGCGGGCCTGGATCCCGAACTCGCCGAGCGACAGCGCCTCGTCGGTCTCGAAGGAGATCGCGGGGACCGCGACGAGCGACAGCCCCTCCTGGCGGGCGTGCTCCAGGACGTAGGCGGCGAGCTCGCCGGCCACCTCCTCCTCCATCCCGTCGTAGCGGCCGCGGTCCTGCCGCGAGAGCCAGATGACGTACTCGTTGGGGACGTAGGTGCGCGAGAGCGACTGCGTGCGGTGCTCGTCCATCTCCTTGACGAGGCCGCGGGCGAGCTCGACGGGACGCACCTCCGTGCGGAAGACGCGGCCGAACGTCCCCTCGACGAGGCCGGCGAGCTTGCTCTCGAGATCGCGCAGGATGCTCATCAGTGGCTCGGAGCTCCGCAGCGAGGCCCGATGGGCCATCGTACGGGTCGTGGTGGCCGTCAGCCCCACGCCTGCCGCGGCCGGCGGCGGGCGGCCGCGAGGCCCACGGCGAGGACCGCGGCCAGCGCCACGCCGGCCAGCAGGCCGTGCGGGAGCGGCGCCCGCGGGTCGCCCACGCGCGCGGCGGCGACCGTCGCGGCGGCCAGGCACGCCGCCCAGCCGATCGCGCCGGCGCAGTCCGGCCCGACGGCGCGGCCCCGGACGACCCAGGGCAGCGCGACGGCCGCGACGCCCCAGGCCACCGCCAGCGCGAGCGTGTCCGGGCCGAGCGCGGGCGCGACGAGCGTCCCGAGGACGTCGGCGGCCGGGGTGCCCTGGATCCGCGGGCCGTCCGCCGGGCCCAGCAGCAGGACGCGGCGCAGCGCCGCCTCGCCGAGCACGAGCCACCACGCGCCGAGCAGGCCGAGCAGCCCGCGGGCCGCCCAGCCCGGCGCCTGCCCGGCCAGCGCGGGGAACGCCGGGGCCAGGCCCGCGAGGCCGAGCGTCGGTGCGAGGGCCGGGAGCGGCCACCAGCCCACCCGCGCGCGCCACAGCCCGACGGCCGAGCTCGCGGCGGCCAGCACGGCCAGCACGGCGAGGGCCGGGTCGGCGCCCGCCAGCGCCGCGCAGAGCACGAGCGCGCAGAGCAGCCACCCGAGCCGCCCGAGCGCGAGCACCGCGAGGGCGGCCGCGGCCGCGGCGACCCCCGGCGTGGCGGCCAGCCCACCGCCCGCCTCGCTGACCGCCGCGGCGACGAGGGCGGCGGTCCCCAGCGCGCCGAGGGCCCGGCCGGCCAGGCGCCGCCCGCGCGGCGCGGCTGCCTCGTCGAGCTCCTCGAACTCGGCGAGCTCCCCCGCCGCGCGGCCCAACCGGGTCAGCGGCTCCAGCGGCCCGGCCTCCACGGTGCCCGGCTCGTCGTCGAGCTCGGCCTGCGCGGCGCGCAGCGCGGCCTTGAGCTCCCTGAGCGACGCGCGGTGCTCCGGGTGGGTCGCCACCGCCCGGTCGATCGCCGCGCAGAGCTCCGCGGGTAGGTCGCGCCGCAGCCGCCCGAGCGGCGGCAGGCGGATCCCCACGCGCCGGACGGTCGCCGCGGGCGTCCGCCCCCGCACGGGGTTCGTCCCCGACAGCCCCTCGTACAGGCACAGCCCGAGCGCGTAGACGTCGGCGGGCGCGCCGACCACGCGGCCCTCGGCCTGCTCCGGGG
>CAXUES010000179.1:0-6389 GCA_964250185.1 uncultured Solirubrobacteraceae bacterium
GACCTGTCGAACCTCGTCAACGAGGCCGCGCTGCTCGCCGCCCGTCACGGCAAGCGCGAGATCACCCAGACCGAGCTCGAGGAGGGGATCATGCGCGTGATCGCCGGCCCCGAGAAGAAGACGCGGGTCATGGGCGAGCAGGAGCGGGTCATCACCGCCTACCACGAGATGGGCCACGCGCTCGTGGGCCACTTCCTCGAGCACGCCGACCCGGTCCACAAGGTCTCCGTCGTCGCCCGCGGGCAGGCGCTGGGCTACACGATCTCCATGCCGACCGAGGACAAGTTCCTCACGACGCGCGCGGAGCTCACCGACTCGATCGCCATGACGCTCGGCGGGCGCGCCGCGGAGGAGATCGTCTTCGGCGAGATCACCACGGGCGCGTCCAACGACCTGGAGAAGGTCACCGCGACGGCCAAGCAGATGGTCATGCGCTTCGGCATGAGCGAGAAGCTCGGCCTGCGCGTCTTCGGCTCCGACCACGGCCAGCCGTTCCTGGGCCGCGAGTTCCAGTCCGAGCCCGACTACTCCGACGAGATCGCCCGCGACATCGACGAGGAGATCCGCCGCATCGTCGAGTCCGCCCACCAGCGGGCCAAGGAGATCCTCGCCGAGCACCGCGAGGTCCTCGCGACCACGTCGGACATCCTGCTGCGCCGCGAGACGATCGAGAAGGCCGAGTTCGAGGCGCTCATCGAGGGCCGCAGCGAGGTCGACGTGTTCGGCGAGGAGGCTCCGCCGACGCCGGAGCTCCCCGCGGGCGCCGAGGCGCCCTCGGGCGCGGCCGTCCCCGGTCGCGACGTCCCGCGGCCGCTGCCGCGCCCCGGCCTGACCTAGAGCGCCTCGAGGCCGCCGCGGAAGATGCCGAGGATGACCGCCTCGGCCTCCTCGTCGGTGGCGCCGTCGGCGACGAACTCGGCCGTCCAGGTCACGTCGCTGGCGCCCTCGCCGGCGGGCTCGATGGCCAGCGTCGCCACGTAGTCGCGGACGGGCAGCGGGCTCGTCTGGATCCGGTAGGTGTAGCTCGTCGGCGTCTGGTCGACGAGCGCCTCGACCACCACGCCGCCGCCCTCGAGGTGCAGCTCGCGGATGTGGCCGCCCTCCACGGCGGTCTGCGAGGCGATGCCGGGGTGCCAGTCGGCGAGCGTGGCGTAGTCGCCGATGCGCCCCCAGAGCTCCTCGGCTCCGACGTCGAAGTGCTGGGACGTGTGGACCTCGGGCATGGCGGCTCCGCTTCTCGTAGGGGGACGGCGCGAGCCTACCCCTGGTCCGCGGGCGCCGTGGCGACCTCGCGGGTGAGCGCCTCGCCGATGCGGCGGGTGACCCCCGGGGCGAGGGCGACGACGACCGCGCCCACCACGAGCCACGCGAGCGCGATCCACGGGAAGCGGTCGTACGGGGCGCTCGTGCCGACGACGTTCTTGTAGATGACGAAGAGCACGACGACGATCGCGGCGACCGGGATGACGACCTCCCACGCGGGGCGGCGCCGGGCGCGGACGAAGAGGTGCCGGATCGCGCCGACGTTCGTCGCCGCGTAGGCGACCAGCAGCAGGAGCACCCCGATCGTCCCGGCGTAGAAGAACGCGTTGGCGGCGTTCGTCCCGGCCAGGCGCTGCCCGACGAGCCCGGCCAGGCCGACCGCGAGCACCACCGCGAGCGCCGCGACCGGCGCGCCGGTGCGCGGCGAGACGCGGCCCAGCCCGCCCCCGAAGCCGTCGCGGGACAGCGCGAAGAGGATCCGCGCCCCGGCGGTCACCGCGCCGAGGCCGCTGGCCAGCGCCGAGATCGCGGCGCCGAGGTTGATCGCGTCCTGCAGCACCGAGCCGACGTAGGCCTTGGAGAGGTCGCCGAGGGGCGAGGAGGAGCCGGCGAACGCGGCGACGCCGGCCTCGTCGGTCCCGAAGCCCAGCGTTTGGGCCAGGATCACGACGAGGTAGAACACCCCGACGCCGAGCGCGGCGCCGAAGAGCGCGCGGGGGATGTTGCGCCGTGGCTCCGCGGTCTCCTCGCCGAGCGACGCGGCGCCCTCGAAGCCGGCGAAGGACAGGAACCCGAAGACCGACGCGGTGGCCACGGTGTCCAGCGACGTCCCGCCGGGGAGCGACAGCGCGTCGCCGAGGGCGAAGGTCTGGTCGCCGGGCGCCGTGCCCGCGAGGATCCGCACGAAGATGACCACCACGAGGATCACGATGAGGGCGACGCTGATGCCCTCCATCGTCAGCAGGGACCGCGTCACGATGCGGACGTCCACGAGCGAGAGCGCCGCGACGACCACGCCGGCGACCAGGGCGATCCAGATCCAGTCGGCGTCGTCGGCGATGCCCGTGGAGGCCAGGAACGACTGCCCGAAGAGGCCGACCTCGGCCACCGACCCGATCGTGAAGCACAGGTAGGTCCCGAGGAGCGCCCAGCCCGCCAGGAACCCGGCCCGGGGCCCGAGCGTCAGCCCGCACAGGGCGTACACCGAGCCCGCGCTGGACACCTCGCGCGTGAGCTGGACGAACGCGTAGCTGACCAGCAGGATCCCGCCGAGGGCGAAGAGGAACGCCAGCGGGACGGCGGCGCCGATGAGCCCGGCGATCGCCACGCCGTTGAGCGCCATGGCCGCGGTCGGCGCCATGATGGCGATCGACAGGCCGATCGCCTCCCAGAAGCGCAGCTCGCGTCGCAGGACCCCGGTGCCGTCGGCCATGGCGCGGCACCCTAGGCGCCCGTCAGGACGGCACGGGCGCCAGCCCGACCATGACGGCGAAGCGCCCGTCGCGAAACGGGGCGTGCACGTCGGCGAAGCCCAGCTCGCGCAGCCAGGCCAGCTGCGGCTCCAGGGGCCCGTGCCGGTCCAGCGCCTGGCGGTCGACGCTCGCCGCCAGCGCCTCCTCGTCGATGCCGAGCCCCCGGGCCCGCGCGAGCCACAGCGCCCAGGTGCGGGCCTCGACGCGCTCCGTCTCGCCGAGCACCTGCTCGGCGTGCACGAAGGCGCCGCCGGGTCGCAGCGCGGCGAGCGCCCGCGCGTAGACGTCGCGCTTGCCCGCGTCGTCGAGGTGGTGGATGGCCAGCGACGACACCACCGCGTCGAACGGCCCCTCGGGGAGGGGCTCGCGCAGGTCGTCGCGCACGTAGGTGACGCCCTGGTCGCCCAGGCGGTCGCGGGCGCCGTCGAGCATCGCCTCCGAGCCGTCGAGCAGCACGAGCTCGGCGTCCGGGAGCGCCTCGCGGACCAGGCCGCTCAGCAGCCCGGTGCCCGCGCCGAGGTCGAGCACCCGGCGCACCGGACCGCCCTCCACGAGGCCGAGCGCCTCGATCGCCGTGCCGTAGAAGCGGTCGAAGCAGGGGATGAGCTGGCGCCGCGTGGCGTCGTAGGCGCCGGCGGTCGCGGTGAAGGTCTGCACGGCGGGGTCGTCGGCCATGCCCGATAGCATCGCATACATCAGTACGTCATGACGTACAGCAGCTAGCGTGAGGGTGGCGGGTCGTTCCCGCCCCGCGCCGCCCGCACCCGTGCCGCCTGGGCGACCACGTGGCCGGCCACGGGCACCGTGAGCGCCAGCAGCACGAGCACGAGCAGCGCGCGGATCCAGGACGGCCCGCCGACGGTGATGACCGCGGCGGCCAGCGCCGGCGCGACGGCCACCGTGGAGATGAGGCTCGCCGCGTGCATCTGCGTGAGCAGGTCGGGCATGCGCCACACGCCCCACACGGCGAGCGTGAGCAGCAGCAGCGAGACCACAACCAGGACGTCGCCGACCAGCGCCATCAGCCGAACGGCTCCCCGTCGGCGGCGTAGCGCGCCCCGGCGATCGTCGCGATGAAGGACAGCAGCGCGAGGCCGAGCGCGGCGTCCAGCGGGAACGTCCGCTCGCTGTAGCCCGCCACGAACACGAGGTCGACGATCAGCACGAGGACCAGCACGTCGAGCACGAGCAGGCGGCGCGTGACCGTCGGCCCGCGCCAGAGCAGCGCGACGCAGCCCAGCATGAGCGCCGTGGTCCAGGCGATCGCCACGAGGAACACGACGTCGTGGGCGATCAGGGGAACACCCGCCGCTGGTGGCGCGCGTAGAAGCGCTCGCGGGCGGCTCGCACGGCGGCGGGATCGCGCGCGTCCATGACGTGGAGCACGAGCTCGCGGGCCTCCTCGTCGACCTCGACGACCATGCCGCCGGGGGCGTAGGCGAAGCACAGGGCGCTCACCGCGACGCCGACCTCGCTGCGCTCCCCGAAGGGCAGGCGCACGAGCCCCGCGTGCTCGACCGGCCGCACGCCGGCGATCCGCAGGCCGACGTCCCAGGCGCCGCCGAGCACCTCGGCGAGCACGCCGGCCACGAGCCACGGGAACGCGAGCACGCGGGAGGCGGGGGAGGGGCGGCGGTCGTCGGGGATCGTCGGCAGGTCGGCGGGGCGGCTCGGGCGCAGCGCGAGCACGAGCACCGCGCCGATGAGCAGGCCGGCGGCCGCGTCGAGCGGGTCGGTGGAGCCGAGGATGGCCAGGTAGGTGCCGGCCAGCAGGACGGCGACGACGACGCGCCCGCCCATCAGCGGCCGGCTCCGATGGCCACCGCGGCGGCGTCGCCCAGCGCGAGCAGCGGCTCGGGGTACAGCCCGAGGCCGAGCACCGCGCCGGCCATGAGCGCGACGCCCCACGTCCGCCGGCCGCGCATCGGCACCCCGGTGCCCGGGCCGGCCGTCCGGGGCGCCCACGCCTCGCGCTGGTGCAGGACGAAGAGGTAGACGAAGCTCAGCGCCGAGCCCACGAAGAGCCCGCCGACGGCGATCGCGTCGCCCGTGTCGACCGCCGCGCGCAGGACCGCGGCCTTCCCGAAGAAGCCCGAGGTCGGCGGCACCCCGGCGACGCTGAGCGCGCCCAGGGCGATCGCCGCCGCCACGAACGGCCCGCGGAAGCCGACCGCGAGGAAGAGCAGGCCCTTGTTGAGCGCGTTGGTCAGCGCGAACACGACGGCCGCCGTCAGGCCGATCGTCCCCGCGATCCCCAGCGCGACCAGCACGTAGCCCGCGTGGCCGATGGCCGAGTAGGCGAGGACCTCGTGGGCGTCCTCGCGCCCCAGCGCCTGCAGCGCGCCGTAGAGCACGCTGAGCACGCCGACCCCGACCAGCACGGGCGCGGCGAGGTCGAGCTCGCGCGGCAGCAGCTCGCCCCCGAAGCGCAGCAGCCCGTAGGCCCCGATGTTGGCCAGCGCGCCCGCGAGGATCGCCGCGATCGCCGGCCGGCTGGCCGCGTAGATGCCCGGCAGCCAGAAGTGGAAGGGGAACAGGCCGAGCTTGACCCCGAAGGCGACCAGGAACGTCACCGCGATGAGCAGCGCCGTGGTCGGCTCGATGGCCGTCATGCGCCGGGCGACCTCGCCCATCTCCAGCGTGCCCGTGACCCGGTAGAGCGCCGCGACCGCGATGAGGAAGAGGAACGAGCCGAGCAGGTTGACCACCGCGAAGGTGAACGCGCCCGCGGTGCGCCGCGCCTCCCCGCCGCCGCTGGCCAGCGCGTAGGCCGAGAGCATCGCCAGCTCGAAGAAGACGTAGAAGTTGAAGACGTCGCCCGTGCTGCACAGCCCGATCATCCCCAGCCCGAGGAAGACGATCAGGGCGGGCTGCAGCCGGCCGAGCTCGCGCGTGGCCACGCCGTGCACGAGCGCGGCGAGCAGGACGAAGGCCGAGACGAGCGCGAAGCTCGCGCCGAGCGCGTCCATGCGCAGGACGATCCCCACGTCCGCCGGCCAGCCGCCGACCACGGTGGTCATGACCTCGCCGCGGGCGGTGCGCACGGCGACCGCGACCAGCAGCCCGACGGCGCCCGCCATGGCGGCGATGGCCAACCAGCCCGTGCGCGGGCGGCGGCCGTCCATGAGGGCCAGCAGCGCGCCGACGGGCCACAGCAGCACGAGCGGGGCGATCGCGAGGGTCACACCTCCACCTCGTCCCGGGACAGCTCCGACTCCGCCTCGGCTTCGGCGCGGGAGAGCGCGTCGAGGTCGGCGTCCTCGTGGGTGGCGTGCACGCGGCGGGCGAGCGCGAGCAGGACGGCGGTGACCGCGAACCCGATGACCACGGCGGTGAGCGCCATGGCCTGCACGAGCGGGTCGGCGATCGCCTCGGACGCGTCGAAGGGCGCGATGGGCGCCTGCCCGCGGCGGCCCGAGCTCATGAGCGCGAGGATCGTCGCGTTGGAGATCAGGACCAGGCCGACCACGACCCGGAAGAGGTCGGGCTTGAGCAGGAGGTAGGTGCCCGTGCCGAAGAGGGCGCCGACGGCGAGGGCGAGCAGGAGCGTCATCGGGCCCGTCCCACGTCGTCGTCGAGATCGCTCGCCGAGGCGAGGCCGTGGATGATCGCCACGACCACGCCGACCACGAGGGCCATGATCGCCACGTCGAA
>CAXUES010000180.1:0-5448 GCA_964250185.1 uncultured Solirubrobacteraceae bacterium
CGCTGCTGGCGCTCCTGGCCGCCCACGCGGGAGAGCCGCCGGAGCCCGGCACCGCGCACGTGCATCCCGGCCCGGACGGCCTGGTCACCGAGCGCGTCGACCTGGACCACGTCGCTGTGCTGAGGTCCCCCGGGTGACCCCCTCGCTCCTGCTCCTGCGCCACGCCGAGTCGGAGTGGAACGCCGTGGGGCGCTGGCAGGGCCTCGCCGACCCGCCGCTGAGCCCGGCGGGGGAGGCCCAGGCCGCCGAGGCGGCCGGGCTGCTGGCCCGCGATGAGCACCCGTTCACGCGCATCGTCGCCTCGGACCTGCGCCGGGCCCGCCAGACCGCCGAGGCCGCCGGGGCGGCGCTCGGCCTGCCCGTGGAGCCCGAGCCGCGCCTGCGCGAGCGCGACGCGGGCCCCTGGCAGGGGCTCACCCGCGTGGAGATCGAGCACGCCTTCCCCGGCTTCCTGGCCAGCGGCGAGCGCCCGGAGGGCTGGGAGCCCGACGCGGACCTGCTCGCCCGCGTGCTGCCCGTGCTCCTCGACCTCGAGGAGGGCGCCCTGGTCGTCTGCCACGGCGGGGTGATCTCGACGCTCGGCGACCGGCTGGCGGACGACCGCGTGCACGTGGCCAACGTCACGGGCCGGTGGCTGACGTGGGAGCGCCGGGGCGAGCGGGCCGCGTTCGCGGGCTGGCCGGCGGGCTCGCGCGCTCGCGCGTCAGCACCCTGAGCGGCTCGCGTGGAGGTTGGCACGTCGCCGCTCGACCCGGGCGCGCCGACCCTCCGTACCTATGTTCGTGTCCACCGTCGAGCAGCACCGCCCCAGCACCGTGTCCTCGCGCCACCGCCTCTTCGAGGAGGTCCGCGCCGTGCTCGCCACCCGCCTCGACGACCCGGAGCTCTCCGTGGACGACGTCGCCGCCGAGGTCTACGTCTCGCGCCGCCAGGTCCAGCGCGTCATGGAGGACCACGAGACGACCTTCCGCGGCGAGCTCACCTCGCTGCGCCTGCAGCGCGCCGCCGAGCTCCTCGACCGCGAGCCGCTCACCGTCCGCGAGGTCGCCCGCCACGTCGGCTACCGCCAGCCCGCGCAGTTCGCCAAGGCCTTCCGCCGCATGCACGGCCTCACCCCCAGCGCGTTCCGCACGCGCGGTGGTGGCCTCGCCGCCGCGGCCTGAGGCGTGACCGCTTGACCGACGCGCGCCGGCTGCAGCTCACGCTGCTGCTGTGCTGCGTCGCGCAGTTCATGGTGGTGCTCGACGTCTCCATCGTGAACGTCGCGCTGCCGTCCATCCGCAGCGACCTGGGCTTCTCCTCGTCGCAGCTGCAGTGGGTGGTCAACGCCTACACGCTCGCCTTCGCGGGCTTCCTGCTGCTCGGCGGCCGCGCCGCCGACCTGCTCGGACCGCGCCTCGTGTGCATCGGGGGCCTCTCGGTCTTCGCCGTCGCGTCGCTCGTCGGCGGGCTGGCCCAGTCGGAGGGGATGCTCGTGGTCGCGCGCGGGGTCCAGGGCCTCGGCGGGGCGATCGTCGCGCCGGCGACCCTCTCGATCCTCACCACCTCCTTCGCCCAGGGCGCCGTCCGCAACCGCGCGCTGGGCCTGTGGGGCGCGATGGGCGGCGTCGGCGGGGCAGCCGGCGGCGTCCTCGGCGGCCTGCTCACCGACACGCTCGGGTGGCGCTGGATCCTCTTCATCAACCTGCCGATCGGCCTGGCCGCCGCGCTGCTCGCCCTGCGCGTCGTGCGCTCGGGCACCGTCCCGGGCGCGAGCGCGCCGCGCTCGGAGTTCGATCTGGCCGGGGCGCTCAGCGTGACGCTCGGCCTCGTCGGGCTGACCTACGGGATCGTCTCGACCGAGCAGCACGGCTGGACCGCCGCGCGGACGCTCGTCCCGCTGCTCGTGGGCCTCGGCCTGCTCGCCCTCTTCGTCGGGATCGAGGCCCGCGTGGCCCGGCGGCCGCTGCTGCCCCTGCGCATCCTGCGCTCCCGCGAGCTCTCCGGGGCCAACGTGATCGTGCTGCTCATGGGCGGCGCGACGTTCTCCATGTGGTACCTCGCGTCGCTGTACATGCAGGAGGTGCTCGGCTACGACGCCCTGCAGACCGGCCTGGCCTTCCTGCCCATGACGCTCGTGCTCATCGGCGCCTCGCAGGTCGCCTCGCGCCTGGTCTCGCGGATCGGCCCGGGCCCCGTCCTGGCCGGCGGGATGCTGCTCATCGCCACGGGCCTGGCCGGGTTCTCCGGCGCGTCGGCGGGCGGCTCCTGGTCCTCCGACGTGCTGTGGCCCGGCCTGGTGGCCGGCGCCGGGATCGGCTGCTCGTTCGTGCCGGTGACGATCGCGGCGACCAACGGGGTCCGCCCGGCCGACGCCGGCCTGGCCTCCGGCGTGGTCAACACCTCGCGCCAGGTCGGCGGCACGCTCGGCCTCGCGCTGCTGGCCACGCTGGCCACCCAGCGCACCACGGAGGCCGATCCCTCCGGCCGCGCGCTCGGGGCGCTCGCCGACGGGTTCGACCGCGCGTTCCTGGTCGGCGCGGGCTTCGCGGTGGCGGGCGCGGTGCTGACGCTCCTGCTCCTGGTCCGTCGTGCGCCGTCGGCGGTCCCCGCCACGTAGGCTGCCCGCCCATGGGTCGCAGACTGCAGGGTGGGCTCGCCGCGGGCGCGGCGCTGGCGATCGGCGGCGGCTGGGAGGTCGTCCGCCGGCGCGACCGCGCCGCCGTCCGCCACGATCCGATGCGCTCCGCGTTCAAGCGCGAGCTGGAGGGGGAGCGCCTCGACGTGCGCTCCAAGGACGGCACCCGCCTGGAGGTGCGCGCCTTCGGGGACCCCGGCGCCCCTGTCGTGGTGCTCATCCACGGCTGGACGTGCGCGTGGCAGTTCTGGACGCTGCAGATCCAGGGCCTGCAGGCCGACCACCGCGTGATCGCCTACGACCTGCGCGGCCACGGCGAGTCGGAGGGCACCCGCGACGGCGAATGGACGATGGACGCCTTCGCCCACGACCTCGACGCGGTGCTCGAGGCGGCCCTCGAGCCGGGGGAGCGGGCGGTCGTGTGCGGCCACTCGCTCGGCGGCATGACGGTCATGGCCTGGGCCGACCTCTTCCGCGACCTCGTGGAGGAGCGCCTGCACGGCGCCGTGCTGGCCTCGACCGGCGCCTACGACCTGATCGCGGAGTCGCTGCTCTTCCGCCTGCCCGTGCGCGGTCGCCGCCTGGAGTCGCTGCTGGGCCGCGTCGTCCTGGGCGCGCAGACGCCGCTGCCCCACGCGCACACCCCGCTCAGCCACCGCGCCGTGCGCTACATCGCGCTGTGCCCCGAGGCGAGCCCGGCGGCGGTCGCCTTCTGCGAGGACATCGTCCTCAACGTCCGCCGCGACGTGCGCGGCCTGGCCGGCGCGACGATCTCGCGCCTGGACCTGCGCGACGCCATCCACCAGATCACCGTCCCCTCGCTGGTCGTCTCGGGCAAGGAGGACCGGCTCACCCCGCCGGTGCACGCCGAGCGCCTCGCCGCCGAGCTGCCGGACTGCCGGGGGCTCATCTCGCTGGAGCACGTCGGGCACATGACCCCGGTGGAGGCGCCCGACGCCGTGGACGGCGCCATCCGCCGGCTCGTGCCCGCCCGCGTCGCCTCCTGACTAGGCTCCGCCCCGCATGGCCGCTCTCACCCGCCCCGCCACCTGGCGCGCCGTCTCCACCCTGCTGCTGCTCGTCGGGGTCGTCGGCCTGATCCTGGGGGAGACGTGGGGCTGGTTCGCCCTCATCGCCTCGGGCGTGACGTTCACCGTGGAGCTCGTCCTCGCGCTCACCCAGCGCGGCGGCGGGACCACCCGCCTGTGATCGCGCTGGAGGGCTACGGCCACCGCCTGCCGATCCAGACCCGCTGGGGCGACAACGACGTCTACGGCCACGTCAACAACGTCGTCTACTACGCGTGGTTCGACACGGCCATCAACACCTTCCTGGTCGACCGCGGCGGCCTGGACATCCACGGCGGCGCCGAGATCGCCCTCTGCGTGGAGTCGCACTGCGCCTTCAAGGCGCCCCTGGCCTTCCCCGACATGGTCGAGGTCGGCCTGCGCGTGGGGAAGCTCGGCTCCTCCAGCGTCCGCTACGAGCTCGGGGTGGCCGGGGCCGCCTCAGCGACGCTCAGCGCGGAGGGGCACTTCGTGCACGTCTTCGTCGACCGCGCCACCCGCCGGCCCACGCCGATCCCCGCCGGCGTCCGCACCGCCCTCGAGGCGCTCGTCGTCGCCTCCTGAGGCCGGCGCCCGGCGCCGCGCCCGCGCCTCGGCCGAGGTGCCGATCGGGACCCCCGCGATGTGCGGGCGGCCGTCCCCGCGGAAGCGCTGCTCGACGTTGACGGCCACCCCCGCCCCGACGAGCATGAGCGCGGCGAGCAGCCACAGCCCGAGCAGCACCACGGCCAGCACGAGCAGCAGGCGCCCTGTGGTGGGCCGGGCGGTCGCCCCGACGTAGAGGCCGACGAGCGTCGGGACGCCCTGCACGGCGATCCCGGCGGGGATCGCGCCCAGGAGGGCCGAGCGCCAGCGCAGCGTGGTCCGCGGCGCGTAGCGGTAGACCACGGCGAAGACGACGATCGAGCCCAGCGCGTAGGCGCCGTAGCGCCAGCCGTCCGGCAGGAGGTCGTTGACGTTCAGGGCGCCGAGCGCCTCGCTGAGGTACGGCGCGCCCGCCGCGCTCACCGCGACGGCCAGGGCGACCCCGAGGCCGAGCACCATGTTGCGGATCCGCCCGACCACGATCGAGTGGCGCTCGTCGTCGAGGATCCGCGACTCGCAGCGCTCGATGACCCCGATGGCGCCCGACGTCGTCCACAGCATCGCGGCGACGGCGATGAGCAGGAGCGTCTGGGACTCGTCCCGGGTGGCGATGACGATCCGCGAGATGTCCCCGTGCAGGGTCTCGGGGAGGAAGCGGTTGATCTGCTCGGCCACCCGGACGGCTGCGGCGCGGTCGTCGAGCAGGAGCGCCTCCAGCGCGGCGACGCCGAGGGCGAACGGCCCCAGGCTGAGGACGAGGTAGTACGTCAACGACGGCGCGTCGTCGGCGATGCCCTGACCCCACCAGAAGCGCACCAGCCGGCGCGCGAACGACCTCATGTCCGGGTGAGCATGCCCCGCGAGGCGGTCGAAGCGACCTCGGGTCGGCGCGGAGCGCCTACTGGGCGCCCGCAGCCGCGACGGCGAGGACGTCGGCGCGCTCGTTGAGCTCGTTGCCGGCGTGCCCCTTGACCCAGGCCCAGCGGACCGCCTCGTGGCGGGCCACCTCGGCCTTCAGCGCCTTCCAGATCTCGACGTTCTTGACGGGCTGGCCGCCCGCCGTCTTCCAGCCCTTGCGCTCCCAGCCGGCCATCCACGAGGTCATCCCGTCGTGGAGGTAGCGTGAATCGGTCACCACGCACGCCCGCGAGCCGTCGGGGAGCGCGCGCAGGCCCTCGA
>CAXUES010000180.1:5458-6358 GCA_964250185.1 uncultured Solirubrobacteraceae bacterium
CGAGGGCCGCGGTCATCTCCATGATGTTGTTCGTGGTGTGGGGGAGGCCACCCGAGCGCTCGAGCGGCTCGCCGCCGTCCGCGCCCAGCACGATCGCCGCCCAGCCCCCGCGGCCCGGGTTGCCCGAGCAGGCGCCGTCGGTCCAGATGAGGGCCTCGCCCGGCGCGGCCTCGGGCATGGCGCCCTCCAGGCGCGCGGCGCTGGGTCGGCGGCGGGCAGGTCGGCGGGCGGCGGGCAAGGCGCAGGACCATAGGGAGTCCCTGTGACGGACGTCTTGTTCTGACGGTGACCCGATGCGTGGGGTGCTACGAAGAAGGGGAGTAGTTGTCCACGCACTGATCTCACCGTCTGTCCAGGAGCACCCGTCATGACCGCCGCCCTCTGCTGCCCCCACTGCGCCTCCGTCCTGCCCGAGCTCGTCGAGCGCCAGGCGGTCCGCTGCCCCGCCTGCCGCCTCGTGGTCGGCGCGGGTCGCGCGCTGCCCGCCGATCGGACCGTGCGCCGCGCGGGCGCCGCCGCGGGCGTCCTGTCCAACGCCGCCCGCCGCGACGCCACCCCGGTCGAGGAGCCCGTGGCCATCAGCGCCATCCGCGTCGTGGCCGCCGAGGAGGGCGGTTCGCCCGCCCGCCTGCGCCTGCTCGACTACCAGCGCCTGGCCGGCGAGGAGCTTCCGGAGCCCGCGTCGATCATCGCGACCTTCGGCTCCTGGAAGGCCGCCTGCCGCGCGGTGGCCGCCGAGGAGCGCGCCAAGCACGCCGCCGAGGCGGAGGCGGCCGCCTGAGCCTCGGGGAGGCGCTCCTCGTCCTGCTCGCGGGCGGGGCGGCGGGCGCCATCAACGTGCTGGTCGGCTCGGGGACGCTCATCACCTTCCCGGTCCTGCTGGCGATCGGCCTCCCACCC
>CAXUES010000181.1:0-1511 GCA_964250185.1 uncultured Solirubrobacteraceae bacterium
ACGATCAACGGCCCCAAGGCCGCGTCGCACCTCGGCATCGAGATCGTCTACCAGGACCTCGCGCTCGCCGACAACCTCGACGTCGTCCAGAACATGTTCCTCGGCCGCGAGGAGCTCTCGGGCCCCTTCCGCGCGCTCAACGAGACCGAGATGGAGCGCCGCGCGTCGGAGACGCTCGCCTCCCTGTCGGTGACGACGATCCGCTCGGTGCGCCAGACGGTGGCCGGCCTCTCCGGTGGCCAGCGGCAGTCCGTCGCCGTCGCCAAGGCCGTCATGTGGAACTCCAAGGTCGTCATCCTCGACGAGCCGACCGCGGCGCTCGGCGTCGCGCAGACGCGGCAGGTGCTTGACCTCGTCCGCCGCCTCGGCGAGAACGGCCTCGCCGTCGTCCTGGTCAGCCACAACCTCCACGACGTCTTCGAGGTCGCCGACTCGATCACCGTCCTGCGCCTCGGCCAGGACGTCGCCCGCTTCACGACCAAGGACACCAACCAGACCGAGGTCGTCCAGGCCATCACCTCCGGCGCGCTGGCCAGCGTCCCGGGTCAGCAGGAGGTCCACGCATGAGCACCGCAACCCCCCCGCCCGCCCCGGGCCAGGCCTCGGACGCCGACCCGACGCTGTCGAGCAGCGCCGCCGCGAAGGCGTCGGTGCACACCCCCCAGACGCTGGGGGGCGAGGTCCGCAACTGGTGGGACAACGTCCGCGGCGGCGACTACGGGTCGCTGCCCATCGTCATCGGCCTGATCGTCATCGCGATCGTCTTCCGCTCCCAGAACGACAACTTCCTGACGAGCGGGAACATCCTCAACCTGGGCATCCAGGCGGCGGGGATCATGACGATCGCCATGGGGATCGTCTTCATCCTGCTGCTGGGTGAGATCGACCTGTCCGTGGGCTACGTCTCCGGCGTCGGCGGGGCCATCGCGGCGCTGCTGACGCTGCCCGACGGCGCGTCGTTCGCGGGCATCCCCGCGATCGTCGTGGCGCTCATCGCCGGCCTGGCCATCGGCACCCTGCACGGCGTGCTCTTCACGAAGGTCGGCATCCCGTCCTTCGTGGTCACGCTGGCGGGCCTGCTGGCCTGGAACGGCGCGGTGCTGCTCATCATCGGCGATCGCGGCACGGTCATCATCCAGAGCCAGCTCATCGTCAACCTGGCCAACGGCTTCATCTCCGAGACGGCGGCCTGGGTGCTCGTGCTGCTGGCGATCGTGCTCTACGGCGGCTCGCAGGTGCTCACGCGCTCCTCGCGCCAGAAGGCCAACCTGCCCGTCGGCCCGATGAGCGTGCTCATCGCGAAGGTCGTCGCCCTGGCGGTCGTCCTCGCGCTGGTCGTGTGGTGGGTCAACAAGGACCGCGGCGTGCCGTACATCTTCCTGGTGCTCGCGGCGCTGTACATGCTGTGGACCTACGTGCTCGGGCGCACGAAGTTCGGTCGCCACGTCTACGCGGTCGGCGGCAACGCCGAGGCCGCGCGCCGCGCGGGCATCAACGTCGTCGCGGTGAAG
>CAXUES010000181.1:1521-5307 GCA_964250185.1 uncultured Solirubrobacteraceae bacterium
ATCGACGTGGATCGCATCCGCATCGCCTGCTTCGCCATCGCGTCGCTCATGGCGACGTTCGGCGGCATCGTGCTGGCCTCCCGCCTGACGTCGGTGGACACCGGCGCCGGCGGCGGCACGATCCTCCTGTACTCGATCGCGGCGGCGGTCATCGGCGGCACCTCGCTGTTCGGTGGTCGCGGCTCGATCAAGGCCGCCGTCCTCGGGGCGATCGTCATCGCCTCGATCGACAACGGCCTGGGCCTGCTCGGCCTGAGCTCCGGCGTGAAGTTCGTCATCACCGGCCTGGTCCTGCTGGCCGCGGTGACGGTCGACTCGCTGTCGCGTCGCAACCTGGCCTCCAGCGGCCGGGCCTAGCGACCCGGCCTGCCTGCGTCGTCTGCCCTAGCGGCAGACGGCGTAGACGGAGCCCGTGCCTCCGCGGTAGACGCTGGAGACGAACGCCGTGCGGTGGCCCGGGTAGCTCGTGCTCTCGGCGCGGAAGCCCGCCTTGCCCTTGACGGCGAAGCTGCGCAGGGTCTTGCCCGTCGGGCACGCGAAGCGCAGGTACGCCCCGGCGTAGGGGCCCGAGCCCGAGGTCGCCACGGTGAAGCCGACGAGCGCGAAGCCCTTGGGGATGGTCTTGCCGGCGCGGATCGCCTTGACGCCGGGCACCGAGAACGGCGACGTGTCGCCCGGCGCGAGCTTCGGGGCCTTGGTCACCGTGACGGTGGTGGCGTCGGTCGGCGTCGCCGGGTCGTCCTGGGCGGAGGCGGCCACGGCGCCGCCCCCGAGGGCCAGGGTGGCGACGGCGGAGGCGGTGAGGAGCGTGCGGTGGTTGGACATGGGCCCAGCCTCCCGCGCCGGACGCGCCCTGCCAGCCCACCCCAGGTGTGGATCTGCGACACCTCGGCGTGCGTGGGGGTGGGACGTACGCTGGCGCGGTGACCTCGCCGACCACCGTCCTGCTGGTCTGCGGCAGCGTCCGCGCCGGCTCCACGACGGCAGCCGCGTTGGCCACCGCCCGAGCCGAGGCGCCCGCGGGGACGCGGGCGACCCCCTTCGACGGGCTGCTCGACCTCCCCCACTTCGACCCCGACGCCGACGCAGAGGGGATGCAGGTCCACCCGGCGGTCGCCTCGTGGCGGGAGGCGCTCGCCGGCGCCGACGCGGTCCTCCTCGCCACCCCCGAGTACGCGGGCGACATGCCCGGCCTGCTCAAGGAGGCGCTGGAGTGGACCATCGGGGCGGCCTCCCTGGACCGCAAGCCGGTCGCGTGGGTCAACGCCTCCACCAACCCCTCGAGGGCGGCCGACGCGCACCGCTCGCTGGACCTCGTGCTCCGGTGGGCCGGTGCGCACGTCGTCGAAGCGGCGTGCGCGCACGTGCCTGTCCCCAGGACGGCGGTCGGCCCGGACGGGACGGTCGCCGAGCCGCGGGCGCGAGCGGCGATCGCGGCGAGCTTCGCCGCGCTCGTCGCCGCCTGACCTACCAGCGCAGGTGCACGTGCGGGGCGATGCGCTCCCGGTAGATCGCGTCGATCCGGGCGTGGACGTCCTCCCCGAGCGGCGCGAGGTCGGAGGCGGTGGCGTTGCCCTGGGCCTGCTCGGGCGTGCGGGCGCCCGGGATGACGACGCTCACCGCATCGTGGTCGAGGATCCAGCGCAGCGCGAGCGCGGGCATGGCGGCGCCCTCGGGCACGAGCTCGCGCAGCTCCTCGACGGCGTCCAGGCCGACCTCGAACGGGACGCCGGCGAAGGTCTCGCCGACGTCGAAGGCCTCGCCGGCGCGGTTGAACTGCCGGTGGTCGTCCTCGGCGAAGGTCGTCTCGCGGGTGTAGCGCCCCGAGAGCAGCCCGCTGGCCAGCGGCACCCGGACGATGATGCCGACGCCGCGGCGGGCGGCCTCGTCGAGCAGGCGCTCGGCCGGGCGCTGGCGGAACGGGTTGAAGATGACCTGGATGGAGCTCAGGCCCTCGTGCTCCAGGGCCATGAGGCCCTCCTCCACCTTCTCCACGCTCACGCCGAAGCGGGCGATGGCGCCCTCCTCGACGAGCGCGCGCAGCGCGGCGAACGCCTCGGGCAGGTAGTAGACCGCGGTGGGCGGGCAGTGCAGCTGCACGAGATCGAGCCTGTCCACGCCGAGGTTGTCGCGCGAGCGCTGCGTCCAGGCCCGGAAGTGCTCCAGCGTGTGCTCGGCCGGGTCCAGGGGCGCGCGGCGGCCCATCTTGGTGGCCACCACGAGGTCGTCGGGCGCGCCGCCCGAGGCCCGCCAGCGGCCGATGAGCTGCTCCGAGCGCCCGTCCCCGTAGACGTCGGCGGTGTCGAAGAACGTCGTGCCCGCCACCGCGGCGCCCTCCAGGACGCCCCGGGCGACCTCCTCGGTCACCTCGCCCCAGTCGGCGCCGAGCTGCCAGCAGCCCAGGCCCACCTCCCCGACGTCCGGCCCACCGGCGCACAGCGATCGCGTCTGCATGTCCGCGCCCTACCCGGGCGCGACGGGTCAGCTCGCGGTGGCGCCCGCGGTGGAGGAGCCGACGAGGAGCTCGTCGAGCTCGGCCGGCTCGACGGCCAGCCGCGGCACGTCGCCCCAGAGCTGGTCGAGGCGGTAGTGGTCGCGCATGTCCGGCGTGAAGATGTGCACGACCGCGTCCAGGTAGTCCATGAGGATCCAGCGCGCCTCGGTGGCGCCCTCCACCCGGCGGGGCACGATGCGGTGGTCGCGCTTCATGCCGAGCTGGATGCCGTCGTGGATCGCCTTGACCTGGCGGTCGGACCCACCCGTGCAGATGACGAAGAAGTCCGTGTAGCCCGAGACCGAGCGCAGGTCGATCACCTGCAGGTCGGCGCCCTTCTTGTCCGCCGCGTAGGCGGCCAGCAGCTTGGTGGTGTGCTCGGGTGTGTCGTTCATGCGGCGCGTCCTCCTGGGTGGGTCAGTGTGGCAGGGTCCGCAGCGGCCCCCTCGCGGTAGAGCCCGTCGGCCTCGATGCGCTCCCGCACGCCGTCGGGCACGAGCCAGCGGACCGGCCGGCCGTCGCGGGCGCGCCGGCGCACGTCGGAGGAGGAGAGGTCCAGGCGGGGCATGTCGAAGAAGACGACGCGGCCCTCGGGCGCGAGGCCCTCCAGGCGGGCGCGGACGTCGGCGCGGCGCACGCCCTCGCGCTCGGCCACCGCGAGGGTGGCCAGGGCGAGGACCTCGGCGGGCTCGCGCCAGGTGGGCAGGCCCTGGGCCTGGTCGCCTCCCACGATGAACGTCAGCTCGATCCCCGGCTCCTCGGCGTGGATCTGGCGCAAGCTATCGACGGTGTAGGACGGACCGCCGCGGTCGATCTCCAGCCGCGACACCTCCAGGCCCGCCACCCCGGCGACCGCCGCCTCGCACAGCGCGAGGCGCACCTCGGCGCCCGGGTCGTGGTCGGCCTCCTTGTGCGGCGGCGTGTGGACCGGCACGAGGCGCACCACGTCGAGGCCGAGCTGGTCGCGGGCCTCGGCCGCGCAGACGAGGTGCCCGACGTGCGGCGGGTTGAACGTCCCGCCGAGGATGCCGACGCGGGCCATGGGGAGGGCCCGGGCGCCTAGCGGCGCACGTGGCCGTCGCCGGCCACGACGTGCTTGGTCGTGCACAGCTCCCGCAGGCCGATCGGCCCGCGGGCGTGGAGCTTCTGGGTGGAGTTGCCGATCTCCGCGCCCATCCCGAACTCGCCGCCGTCGGTGAAGCGCGTGGAGGCGTTGACGTAGACGCAGGCCGCGTCGACCCCCAGCTCGAACGCCCGGGCCGCCTCGGTGTCGCCTGTCACGATCGCCTCGG
>CAXUES010000181.1:5317-6356 GCA_964250185.1 uncultured Solirubrobacteraceae bacterium
CACGAGGTGATGGACGGCCTCGACTTTCCCGCCGCGCTGCGCGAGGAGGCGGGCCTCGGCCCCGGCCCCCGGGACGCCGAGCTCGAAGGCGCGGGTGGCGCGCGCGTCGTTGGAGACGATCGCCTCGGAGTGGCCCGACGAGCGCCGGTTGACGTGCTCGATGGCCTCCTCGAGGGAGCCCACGACGCCCACGGCGAGCACGAGCGCGAGGAACTCCTCGTCGAAGTCGGCCTCCGTGGCGTCGCGCAGGGAGTCCGGCGCGATGTCCGGACCGGCGACGGCGCGGGTGCGCGCGTCGACGCGCAGCTCCACCCCGGCCTCCTGCAGCGCCTTGAGCGCGTCGGGCAGGAACGCGGCCGCGACGTCCTCGTGGACCAGCAGGGTCTCGGCCGCGTTGCAGACGCCGGGACGCTGGGTCTTGGCGTTGAGGACGATCTCGCGCGCCCAGCCGAGGTCGGCGTCGCGGTCGACGTAGACGTGGCAGTTGCCCGAGGCGGCGAAGATCACCGGGACGGTGGCCACGCCCTTGAGCGCGGCCTTCAGCCCCTCGCCGCCGCGGGGGATGATCAGGTCCACGGTGTCGGACTGCGTGGCGAGCTCGGCGAGCTCCTCCCGGCCGCCGCCCGCGACGAGCGCGACGCAGCCCTCGGGCAGGCCGGCCGACGCCGCGGCCTCCACGGCCAGGCCGGCGAGCATCGCGTTGGAGCGCGCCGCGGTGGAGGAGCCGCGCAGCACGACCGCGTTGCCGCTCTTGAGGCACAGCGCGGTGGCGTCGATCGTCACGTTCGGGCGCGCCTCGTACACGACGCCGACCACGCCGAGCGGCACGCGGACGGTGCGCAGGTCGAGGCCGTTGGGCAGGCGGCGGCCGCTGACGACCTCCCCCACCGGATCGGCGAGCGCGGCGATGTCCCGCACCTGGGCGGCCATCGCGCCGATGCGCGCCGGGTCGAGCATGAGGCGGTCCAGGAGGTGGTCCTCCAGGCCCGCGGCGCGCCCGGCCTCCAGGTCCTCGGCGTTGGCCGCGACGATCTCGTCG
>CAXUES010000182.1:0-6355 GCA_964250185.1 uncultured Solirubrobacteraceae bacterium
GAAGTCGTGGCCCCACTGCGACACGCAGTGGGCCTCGTCGACGACGAAGAGGCCGATGCGGGCCTCCTTCATCCTCCGCGCGAAGCCCGGGGCGCTGAAGCGCTCCGGCGCGACGTAGAGGACCTTCACCTCGCCGCGCACCGCCCGCGCGATGGCGTCCTCGTTGGTCGAGGCGTCCTGCTGGGCGTTGACGAGCGCCACCCGGCCGGGCGCCCGGCGCTCCAGCGCCTGGACCTGGTCCTGCATGAGCGAGACGAGCGGCGAGACGACCAGCGTGAGGTCCTCGCGCATGAGCGCGGGCAGCTGGTACGTGAGCGACTTGCCCGCGCCCGTGGGCATGACCACGAGGACGTCGCGCCCCTCCAGGGCGCCGCGGACCGCGGCCTCCTGGCCGGGGCGGAAGGCGTCGAAGCCGAAGTGCTCCGAGAGGGCGGCGTGCGGGTCGGCGGACACGGTGGACATCTGCGGCGACCGACGATAGACGCGCCTCCGGCGGCGCGGACGCCCTCGTGCGCGCCGTGTGGCAGGCGGGGCGCAGTCGGTGCGTGACCCGTCACAACCCGACCCGCCGAGCGGACCCGCCGCACCGCCCGCCGGGGCCCTGGACTAGCGTCCCCTCCGTGGCGCAGGCCGAACGGGCGGAACGAACGCATGCCGACGAGGCGAAGGCGGCCATGACGCTCGGGGCGCTCGGCGTCGTCTTCGGCGACATCGGGACGAGCCCGCTGTACGCCATCCAGACCGTCTTCTCGTCGGACGCCACGCGTCCCGTGGCCGTCGAGCCCGAGACGATCTACGGGGTCATCTCGCTCGTCTTCTGGACGATCATGATCGTCGTGACGATCAAGTACGTCACGCTCATCCTCCGCGCCGACGACGACGGGGAGGGCGGCCTGCTGTCGCTCGTCGCGCTGCTCACCCGCAGCAGGAAGCGCTTCGGCAAGGGCGTGCTGCTCGCGACGCTCGGGGTCTTCGGGGCCGCGCTCTTCTTCGGCGACTCGATCATCACGCCGGCCATCAGCGTCCTGTCGGCCATGGAGGGCCTCGAGGTCGCGTCGCCCTCGCTGCAGAGCATCGTGGTGCCCGGCGCGGTCGTGCTGCTCATCGGCCTCTTCGCCGCCCAGCGCTTCGGGACCGGCGCGGTCGGCAAGGTCTTCGGGCCCGTGATGCTCGTGTGGTTCGCGGCCATCGCCGCCTGCGGCATCCGCGGCATCGTGGACCACCCGACGATCCTCCAGGCGCTCTCGCCGACCTGGGCGATCCGGTACTTCATCGACGACGGCCTGACCGCGTTCCTCTCCCTCGGCGGCGTCGTGCTCGCGGTGACCGGCGCCGAGGCGCTGTACGCCGACATGGGCCACTTCGGCCGCTCGCCGATCCGCCGCGCGTGGCTGCTGGTCGCCTTCCCCGCCCTCGCGCTGAACTACCTGGGCCAGGGCGCGCTGCTCGTGGCCGATCCGGGCGGCGTCTCCAACCCCTTCTACCTGCTCGTCCCGCACTGGGGGCGGATCCCCATGGTCGTCCTGGCCACCGCGGCGACGCTCATCGCCTCGCAGGCCGTGATCTCCGGCGCCTTCTCGGTGGCCCAGCAGGCCGCGCGCCTCGGCTACCTGCCGCGCCTGAGGCTCACGCACACCTCCGCGCGCGAGCCGGGCCAGATCTACATCCCGTTCATCAACTGGACCGTGATGGCCGCGGTGCTGATCCTCGTGCTCGTCTTCGAGAGCTCGAGCCGCCTGGCCGCCGCCTACGGGGTGGCCGTCACCGGGACGATCATCATCACCGCGACGCTGTACTTCGTCCTCGTGCACCGCGCCGGCCTGCGCGCCACGTGGCTCGTGGTCCTCGGGGCCGTCTTCTTCATCGGGGTGGACGCCGTCCTGCTCGGCGCGAACCTCATCAAGGTCGTCGACGGCGGCTACATCCCGCTGGCCATCGCCTCCGCGGCGTTCCTGGTCATGATCACCTGGCGGCGCGGCCGCGAGCTCGCCGGCGCGGCCCGGCTCGGGCTGGAGGGCCAGCTCGACGACTTCGTCGGCCACCTGCGCGACCAGGAGGTCGCCGTGCGGCGGGTGCCGGGGACGGCGGTCTTCCTCTCCCGCGGCGACGGCGCCACGCCGCTGGCCATGCGCCAGAACGTCGAGCGCAACCACGTCCTGCACCGGCGCGTGGTCGTGCTCACCGTGCGCAACCTCCCGGTGCCCCGGGTGCCCGCCGACGAGCGCCTGAAGATCCGCGACCTCGGCCGGCGCGGGGACGGCATCGACGAGGTCGTGGCGAGCTTCGGCTACCGCGAGCGCCTCGACCTGCCCGCCGTCCTGCGCCGGGCCCGCCAGCGCAGCCCGGAGAAGGGCGACATCGACCTGGACGACATCACCTACTTCGTCTCGGCGCTGGAGCTCCACCCGGTCAAGTCCCAGGGCGGCATGGCGATGTGGCGCAAGCGCCTGTTCATCGCCACAGGCGGGATCGGCGCCGATCCGGTGCGGGCCTTCCACCTGCCCCGCGCGCGGACCATCACGATGGCCGCCGACCTCGAGCTGTAGCCCGACGGAGCGGGCGGGCCGCTAGGCCTGCAGGACCGGCAGCGACCGCTCGAAGGCGAACTTGCCCTGGTGGTCGTCGATCGCCAGGGGGTAGTCGCCGCTGAAGCAGGCGTCGCAGTGGCGGTCGCGGTCGCCGCGGATGGCCTCGTAGACGCCGGGCAGCGAGAGGTAGGCGAGGGTGTCGGCGCCGACCTCGGCGGCCACCTCCTCCACCGTGCGCTCGTGGGCGACCATCTCCTCGCGCGTGCTCATGTCGATGCCGTAGTGGCACGGGTTGCGCACGGGCGGGGCGGAGATGCGCAGGTGGACCTGGTTGGCGCCCGCGTCGCGGAGCATCTGGACGATCTGGCGCGTGGTGTTGCCGCGCACGATCGAGTCGTCCACCACGACGAGGTTGCGCCCGCCGACGATCTCCGGCAGCGGGTTGAACTTCAGCCGCAGGCCGTGCTTGCGCAGCTCCTGGCCGGGCTGGATGAAGGTCCGCGCGACGTAGCGGTTCTTGATGAGGCCGTCGTCCTGGGGCAGGCCGGCGGCGCGGGCGAACCCACGGGCGGCGGGCACGCCGGAGTCCGGCACGGGGATGACCAGATCGGCACCCGGGGCGGGCGCCTCGCGGTGGAGGATCTCCCCCATGCGCCCGCGCGCGGCCTGCAGCACGGTGCCGTTCATGCGCGAGTCCGGCCGCGCGAAGTAGATGTACTCGAAGACGCACATCGCCTCGCGGTCGGCCGTGGCGACCATCCGCGACTCCAGGCCGGCCTCGCTGAGGGAGACCATCTCGCCCGGCGCGACGTCGCGGACGTACTTCGCGCCGATGATGTCGAACGCGCAGGACTCCGAGGCGACGCAGTAGCGGTCGCCGATCTGGCAGAGGACGAGCGGGCGCACGCAGGCGGGATCGCGGAAGGCGACGACGCGGTCGCTGGTCATGACGACGGTCGAGAACGCACCCTGCAGCGTCGGGACGACGGCGGCGACGGCGTCCTCGATGCGGTCGGCGGGGTGCGAGGCCAGCGCCGCGGCGATGATCTCGGAGTCGCTCGTCGAGCTGAACTGCACCCCGCGGGAGCGCAGCTCGGAGTGCAGCTCCACCGCGTTGATGAGGTTGCCGTTGTGGGCCAGCGCGAGCTCGCGCACGTTGCCCGCCGACCCCGCGGAGCGGTGGATCGGCTGGGAGTTCTCCCACTCGTTGGAGCCCGTGGTCGAGTAGCGCACGTGCCCGATGGCCAGCTCGCCCTGCAGCGCGCGCAGGTCGTGCTCGGAGAAGACCTGCGAGACCAGGCCCATCGAGCGTTGGGTGATGATGTAGCCGCCCGACTCGCACGCGGCGATCCCCGCGGACTCCTGGCCGCGGTGCTGGAGCGAGTACAGCGCGAAGTACGCCAGGCGCGAGACGTCGTGGCCGGGTCCGTAGATCCCGAACACGCCGCACTCGTCGCGGGGCCCCTCGCGGTCGTCGAGCATCGGGAGCGCAGGGAGGGCCATGGCTTCGGCTGACTGTAGCGACGGGTCCGGCCGTCCACGGGCCGCCGGAAGCCGCATGATGCGGGGTGTGACGGTGCCCACCAAGCTCCCCGACCGGCCCGCCGCGGGCCGGGTCCACCTCGAGGTCCGCCGGGGCGGCATCGGCGACGTCGCGCCGACCGGGAGGGTGCGCCTCGACGCGCTCGCCCGGTGGCTGCAGGACGTCGCCTGGGGCGACGTGGAGGAGGGGCTCGGGCGGCCGGACCCGTGGATCGTGCGGCGCCAGCGCATCCGCGTCGACCACGCGCCCGCCTTCGCCGAGCGGGTCGAGCTGGCCACGTGGTGCAGCGCGACGGGGCCGGCGATCGCCGAGCGGCGCACGTCGCTCACCGGCGAGGCCGGCGGCCGGGTCGAGGCCGTCGCGCTGTGGGTCGCCATCGACGCCGCGACCCACCGGCCGCTGGCGCTCGACGAGCGCTTCCTGGAGCTCTACGGCCCCTCGGCGGCGGGCCGACGCGCCCGGGCGCGCCTGCGCCATCCCGCGCCGCCCGCCGGCGCCGCGGCGGGCGCGCGCTCCGCCTTCCGCGCCGCCGACCTCGACCAGGCGGGCCACGTCAACAACGCGGCCTACTGGGCCGTGCTGGAGGAGGAGCTCGGCGAGCTGGGTCCCGGCGCGGCGCTCGACGCCGAGGTGGAGCACCGGCTCCCGGGCGCCCCGGGCCCGGCGGAGGTGCTCGCCGACGGGCCGATGCGCTGGGTCCGCGACGGCGCGGGCGGCGTCCTGGCCTCCTTCGCCCTCTCGTCCACCCACGCTTGACGCGCCGTCCCAGCGGGCAGGCCGTCAAGCACCCGACAGGAGGTCCTCACCATGAGCACCGGACTCATCATCGCCATCGTCGTCGTGGTCCTCATCCTCATCGCGCTGCTCGCAGTGCTGCCGAAGATGCGCCGCGAAGCCGCCGAGAAGAAGCGCCAGCGCGAGATCGAGCAGCGCCGCACGCAGGCCGCCGACCAGCAGCGCACCCAGGCCGAGGCCCAGCGCCACGAGGCCGAGGCCGCGGAGCACCGCGCCCAGGCCCAGCGCGCCGAGGCCGACGTCGCCGAGAAGCGCGCCGCCGCCTCGCGCGCCGAGGCCGAGGCCCGCGAGGCCAAGGCCCACGCCACGGAGCAGGGCCACGCCGACCACGAGCTCGGCATCGCCCCGGACTCGCGTCCCGGCGACTACGCCGAGGGCCGCGCGGAGCGCACCGAGGACCCCCTCGCCGCCCGCCGGGCCGACGCGGGCTCCGAGCAGGTGCCGGCCACGGGCCGCTCGCACGAGCCCGACGGCTCCGTGCGCGAGCGCGGCCTGCGCGAGCGCGCCGACCGCGACGGCGACGGCCGCCTCGACGCGGGCGACGTCCAGCCCAAGCCGCGCCGCGACGACCAGCAGCGCTTCTAGGGGAAGAGGACGCCCAGCGCGGCGTGCGCGCCGCGCAGCTCGTCCAGGCCGACGTCGATCGTCAGCCCGAAGCGCAGGCGGTCCCCGCCCACGCGCCCGAAGATGTCCAGCGGGACCTGCTCACCCAGGGCGAGCAGGTCCTCGCGGGCGCCCGACACGACGAACCCGCCGGGCCACTCGCCGAAGAGCAGCGGCCACGGGTCGTCCTCGGGCGACACCGAGAAGTCGAACGTCGCGCCCAGGCCGCCGGCGAGGCAGCTCTCGGCCACCGCGACGGCCCAGCCGCCCTCGGCGATGTCGTGGCAGCTCGACAGCCCGCCGGCGGCCACCGCCTCGCGGACCGCGGTCAACGACCGGACCGCGTGGTCGAGGTCGAGCTCCCCCAGCCCGTCGGGGAGCGCGTCGCCGCGGAGCTTGGCCAGCTCGCTCGCCCCGAGCTCGGGCATCCGGTTCCAGCCGACGATGGCGATCGCGTCGCCCTCGGTCACGAAGCCCATGGAGCACGCCCGGGCGGGGTCGGCCAGCTCGCCGACCATGCCGATGACCGGCGTGGGGTAGATCGGCCCGGCGGGCGCCGGCGACTCGTTGTAGAGCGAGACGTTGCCCCCGACGATCGGCGCCTCCAGGGCGCGGCAGGCGTCGCCCAGGCCGCGGACGGACTCCGTCATCTGCCAGGCGACGTGGGGCTTCTCCGGGTTGGCGAAGTTCAGGTTGTTCGTCGTCCCGAGCGGCGTGGCGCCGACGCAGGCGAGGTTCGCCGCGCACTCCAGCGCCGCCCACACCGTCCCGACGTAGGGATCCGCCGCGACCTTGCGCGCGTTGCCGTCGATCGACGCGGCCAGCGCGTTGCCCGCGGGCAGCGCGAGCACCGCGGCGTCGGCGGCGCCCGGGCGGCGGACCGTCC
>CAXUES010000183.1:0-770 GCA_964250185.1 uncultured Solirubrobacteraceae bacterium
GTTGCGCATGACCAGCCAGGCGCGGCGCGGCGAGCGGCGCCAGCGCTGGCCCGTGGGCGTCGTGCCCCACGAGCCGGTCATCCGCAGGTGGGAGTGGATCGTCAGGTCGCCCTCGAAGCGCAGGAAGAGGTGCTTGCCGTGGGCGTCGACCGAGGTCACGGCGCGCTCGGCCAGGCGCTCGGGCCAGCGCGCCGCCCCGAAGCGCGGGTGCGGCGTGAGCAGCTCGTCCGGGACGTCGTCGAGGAGGATCGGCCGGATGCGGTTGGCCGCGTAGTGGATGGTGTCGCCCTCGGGCACGAGACCTCCAGGCTAGGCGGGGCGGGGGATCAGGACACGCCCAGCGCGGTGGCGATGAGGTCGGCGTCGCGCTCGTAGGTCGCCAGGTCGATCGCGGCCTCCGGCTCCAGCCAGCGCAGCTCGTCCACCTCGGCGTTCGGCACGAACCCGGGATCGCGGACCACCGCCATGCGCCACCAGCGCACGAGCTTGGGGCGGCGCTTGCGGTCGAGGTACTCGTGGCCCGGCAGCTCGTCCAGCAGCCGGCAGAGGATCCCCGTCTCCTCCTCGACCTCGCGCACCGCGGCCTGCTCGGCGGTCTCGCCCTCCTCGATGTGCCCCTTGGGCAGCGACCAGAGCAGGCGCCCGCGGCGGTCGAGGCGGCCGATCACGGCCGCGGTACCCGCCGCGTGATCGACGACGAGACCGCCCTCGGACGTCTCGTCGACGGTGCGCAGGCGCCGGCGCCGGTCGGCGGAGCGCCCCGCGCGCCG
>CAXUES010000183.1:780-6313 GCA_964250185.1 uncultured Solirubrobacteraceae bacterium
GCACCGCGGCCTGCTCGAAGGACTCGCCCGGGTCGAGCTTGCCCTTGGGCAGCGACCAGTCGTCGTACTTGGGGCGGTGGACGAGGCAGGTGGTGCCGTGCGCGACCACGAGGCCGCCGGCGGCGCGGATGAGGGCCACGGGGATGGCCTGCCCGCCGCAGCGGTCCTGCCACCCTGCTGCTCCCCATGGCCATCCTGCTCGCAGCCCTCTCCTCCCTGCTCTGGGGGACGGGCGACTTCGTCGGCGGCTCCGTGTCGCGGCGCGCGCACGTCCTCGTCGTGGCCGCCGGCTCGCAGGCCACGGGGCTCGCGCTGCTGCTGGTCATCGTGCTCGCCTCGGGCGCCGACGTCGCCCCGGGCGGCGCGGCGCTCGGGGCGGTGGCGGGGCTCATCGGGGCGGGATCGCTCATGGTCTTCTACCGCGCGCTCGCGCTCGGGATGATGTCCCTGGTGGCGCCCGTGGCGGCCGCGGGAGCGGTCATCCCCGTGGCCGTGGCGATCGCCGGGGGCGACGACGTCACCGCGCTCGCGCTCGCGGGCATGGCGCTGGCCATCCTCGGAGCGGTCGGCTGCGGCCTCGTCCCGGGGGACGTCGTGCTGACCCGCGGCGCGCTCGGCCTGGCGGCGACCTCCGCGGTGGGCTTCGGGGCCTTCCTGGCGCTCGTGCAGCTCGGGGCGCAGGCCGAGGGGTCATCGGGGCCGGGGACGATCCTCGCCGCGCGGGCGGCGGGGGCGTTCGTGGTCGTCACGGCCCTCGCCGCCAGGAGGAGGACCGGGGTGCTCGCGAGCGTCGATCGTCGCGTGCTCGGCCTCGTGGTGTCCATCGGCCTGATGGACACGACCGCGAACGTCCTCTTCGCGGTGGCCAGCGAGGACGCCTCCGCGGGCGCGGTCGTGGCGGTCCTCGGGTCGCTCTACCCGCTGGCCACCGTGCTGCTCGCCCGCCTCGTCGACGGGGAGCGCCTCGTGCCGCTCCAGGCCGCCGCCGTCGTGGCGGCGCTCGGCGGGGCGGCCCTCGCCGGCGCGGGCTAGGAGGCGGCCGCCGCGGGGGCCGCCTGGCCGCGCATGATCCGGTAGGCGACCAGGCCGAGCAGGAAGGCTCCGACCACGAAGACGAGCGCCAGGTGCTGGAGGACCCACGAGGTGCCGTCCGGGTCGTAGATCTCCGCGCGCGGCCAGCCCACGTTGACGAGCAGCCCCGCCCCGAAGATCACGGCGACCACGTTGACGGGCAGGCCCCAGCGCCCGAGGTGGAAGTGGCCCTCCCCCGCGACGGGCCGGGCGAACATCCGCCCGGCGCGGATGCGCTGGACGAGCAGGGGCACGGTCACGAAGAGGTAGGCCATGTAGACGATGACCACCGACACGCTCGTCACCGAGGCGAAGACACCGCTCGAGCCGAGGTTCACCAGCAGGACGCCGATGGCCAGCGCGGAGACGACGAGCGCGGCGACCGACGGCGTCTGGGTCCGCGGCGAGACGTGGGCGAGCTGGCGGGCGAAGGGCAGCCGGCCGTCGCGGGCCATGCTGAAGACCACGCGCGTGGCGGAGGCGGAGATCGCCAGCGCCGCCGAGAAGATGGAGATCGCCACGACGATGAGCACGAAGTCGGCCAGCCCCTTGGGGAGGACGGACTCCAGGACGTAGGGGATCCCACCCGACGCGAGGTCGTCCCCGAGGTTCGGCGCGGCCATGAGCGCGGCGACGATCATCAGCCCGCCGCCCACGGCGGAGACGAGCATGCACTGCAGGATCGCCCGCGGCGCCGTGCGGCGCGGGTCGCTGGTCTCCTCGGAGAGCTCTGCGGCCGAGTCGAACCCGTACATGACGTAGGCGGCCATGAGCATGGACGCGAAGAAGGGCCCGATGTAGGAGCCGCTGCCCTCGACGCCATGGGTGTCGAAGAGCACCCCCGGGCCACGCTTGGCGTGCGCGAAGAGCAGCACGAGCACGACGACCACGCCGACGATCTCGCACGTGACCCCGATCCGGGTCAGGACGGACATCCGCGCGACGCCGAGCGTGCCGATCGCCGCGCAGATCGCGATGAGGACCGACCCGAGCACGATCGCGTTGTGCGCGCCGTCGGCCGACAGCGGGTCGGTGTCGCTCCCCACGAGCTGGAAGCCGCTCCACACCGCGGGCAGGACGGCCTGCAGCGCGATCGCGATCGCCGCGATGGAGATGATGTAGCCGATGAGCATGAGCCAGCCGGCCATCCACCCGATGGGGTCGGTGGAGACCCGTCGCGACCACTGGTAGACCGCGCCGGCGATGGGGTACTGCGCCGCGAGCTCGGCGAAGCACAGCGACACGCAGAACTGCCCGACGAAGACGATGGGCCACGTCCAGAAGTACGCCGGGCCGCCGAGGGAGAAGCCCAGCGCGAAGAGCTGGAAGACCGTCGTCAGGATCGAGACGAACGAGAACCCGGACGCGAACGAGGCGAAGGGGCCGAGCTCGCGGGAGAGCTGCTGGTCGTAGCCCAGGGAGGCGAGCTCGTCGCTGTGGGCGTCCCCTCCCCGGGTCGTGGGGGGCGCTGCCGTCGTGGCCATGGCGGGCACGGTGGTCGTCCCGGGCGCGCCGGGTCCTGGACCGTCGGCCGGAGATCCGGGGGCCTCGCCTGGACCGGCGGTCGGACCGGCCCATGGACGCTGCTCCCACGCTCGTCCGGGGGACGTCGGCGCGTGCGCCCGGCTGGCATGCTGCGCGCCGTGAGCACTCCCCCGCCGACGCTCCACGAGGTCCTCCCGGGCGGCGCCACGTGGACGGCGATCGTGCGCCGCGGCACCCAGCTGACGCTCCGCGACCTCGAGGGCGCGGGCACCGCGACGCTCACCCTCCTGCGCGCGGACCTCACCGCAGAGCGCCTGTGCCTGCCCGACACGCTCAAGAGCCAACGGGTCAGCCGGATCACGAGCTGCCTGACGCTCATGAGCGACATGGGTCGCGCCATGGTCACGGTGACCGCCGACGGCGCCGACGGCCACGACCCGCTCGGGGGCATGACGGACGACCCGCAGTTGGAGGCGCTGCTCGGCCCGAGCTCCTTCCAGGCCGACCGCAACGAGCGGTGGGTGAGCGCGCGCACGTCGATCCTCGTCGCGCTGGCCAAGCACGGCCTCGGCAAGGCGGACCTCGGCGACGTCCTGCAGTGCTTCTCGGTCCTCGACGTCGCGGAGGACGGGGCGCTCTCGCTCCGCCACTCCGGGACGGCCGGCGCCGAGCTCGTGCTGCGCTGCGAGATGGACCTGCTCGCCTGCGTGCACGTCGGCCCGCATCCCTACGACGATGCCCCCGCCTGGCCCGGGACCCCGATCGGGCTGACGCTCTCCGTGGCGCCTGCGCCCCCGGCCGACGAGCCCGCCCGCACGGTGCGCGAGCAGACCGCCCGCTCCCTGGAGCGCTCGGACCGCGCCGCCCGCTGGGCGCCCGAGCTGCCCCCGGGCGTCGCGGCGCTCGATCCCGTGGGCGGGGAGCTGACGTGGCCCGGCCCCGACCCGCTCACGGAGGTGCCCGAGGCGGTGCGCGGCACGTCGGTCCCCGGCGGCGCGACGCTCGCGGGCGAGCCCGTCGTGCCCCGCGAGGCGATCGAGCCTCCGCCCATCGAGGGCGACATCCGCCTGGATGAGGTGATCGAGAGCGGCGCGGGCTGGCTGCGCCGCGTCGAGGCGGGGGAGCGCCTGCGCATCACCGACCTGGAGGGCAACCAGGCCGTCGACACGCTCATCTTCTGCGCGCTCGACCAGCGGGTCCGCTACTCGTGGCCGCGCACCATCGCGGCCCAGCGCAACCCGTACCTCACGACGGGCAGCGTGCTCATGGCGACCGAGGGCCCGCCGCTGGCCACGATGGTCGCCGACACGGTCGGCCGGCACGACACCGTCGGCGGGGCGTGCGCGGGCGAGTCGAACGTCATCCGCTACGGCGAGCACACCCGCTACCAGCACTCCTGCCGCGACACGTTCGTCCGGACGCTGCTTGAGGCGGGCCTCGAGATCGCCAAGCGCGACGTCACCGGCAACCTCAACTTCTTCATGCACGTCCCGATCGACGACCAGGGCGGCCTGGACTTCGCCGACGGGCTCTCGGGGCCCGGCCAGTGGTTCGAGCTCGAGTTCCACCGCCCGGCGCTCGTCCTCATCTCGGGCTGCCCGCAGCTGAACAACCCCTGCAACGCCTTCGATCCGACGCCCGTGCGCGCGCAGGTCCACACCCCGCCCGCCGCGGCATGAGCCTCGCCGACGAGCTCTCGGCGGCGCTCGCCGAGGACCACGCCGAGCAGCTCGCCCTGCTGCTGCGGGTCCTGCTCGTCGAGCGGCCCGGCGTCCTGACCACGGTGCAGGACCTGCCCGGGCGGGTCGGGCTGTGGGAGGTCGGCATGCCGCCCTCGGGGCCGATGGACGACGGCGCACTGCGGCGGGCGAACGCCCTGGTGGGCAACCCGGAGGGCGCCGCGGGCCTCGAGGCGACGCTCCAGGGCCCCGCGTTCCGCCTGCCGAGCGGCGGGACGATCGCCGTGTGCGGCGCGCAGGCCGACGTCCTCGTCGACGGACGTCCCGCGCCCCGCGAGGCCGCCATCACCCTCTCGGCCAACGCGCTCGTCGAGGTGGGCTGGGCGACCCGCGGCGCGCGGATCTACGTCGCGGTCCGCGGCGGGCTGCGGGTCCCCGAGGTGCTCGGTAGCCGCTCGACGTTCGTCGCAGGACGCCTGGGCGGCCACGAGGGCCGGTCGCTGGCCGCCGGGGACCGCCTCGAGGTCGCGCGCGTCCCCGAGGCACCGGTCCCGGCGGCGAGGACCCTGCCGCCCGCGCCGCCGCTCGGCGGGGGCGCGGAGGACCCGTGGCGCCTGCGCGTGGAGCACGGCCCGCACGGCGCGCCCGACGTGCTGCTCCCCGAGGGCCTGCGGACCCTCCTGGACGCGACGTGGACCGTCGGCGACCACGCCGATCGCACCGGCGTCCGCCTGGAGGGCGCCTCCCCCCTGTGGGCGCGCGCCGACGGCGGCGACGCCGGCCTGGACCCGTCCAACGTGACCGAGACGCCCTACGCGCTCGGGGCGATCATGGTCGCCGGGACGACCCCCATCGTCGTGGGCCCCGACGGCCCGAGCCTCGGTGGGTTCGCCGCGCCGCTGTGCGTCACGCGGGCGGATCGCTGGAAGATCGGCCAGCTGCGCCCGGGGGACGTCGTCCGCCTCGAGGCGGCGCACGAGCCGCTCGCACCCGCCGTCCTGGAGGAGCGCGCACCCGTCGCCGCGGACGACCCGGAGCTCCTCGGCCGCCCCGAGGCGCCCTCGGTCCGCTACCGCGCCGCGGGCGACGAGGACCTCCTCGTGGAGTACGGCGACGAGGTGGTCGACCTCGCCCTGCGCTTCCGCGTGCACGTCCTCCAGCTCGCGGTGCGCGAGGCGGCCATCGACGGCGTCCGCGACCTCACGCCGGGCATGCGCTGCCTGCAGGTCCGCTTCGACCCCGCGCGCCTCTCGCGCGACGAGCTCATCGGCGCGCTGCGCGAGCTCGAGGACGACCTG
>CAXUES010000184.1:0-6312 GCA_964250185.1 uncultured Solirubrobacteraceae bacterium
GCCGAGCTGCACGCGCGCCGCGGGCGCGAGGGGGAGATCGACCAGTCCGAGGTCGATGCGCTCTTCGGGCTGCTGCGCCGCGGGGAGCGCCCCGCGGCCGGGCTGCCGGTGGGCGCGGCCACGCCGACCGGGCGGGCGGTGGCCGACGCGGTGCGGGACGCCCCCGAGGGGCTCTCGGCCGCCGAGGTCGCCGCGGCCGTCGGCGTCTCGCGGGCCACGGCGCAGCGCTACCTCGCGGCGCTCGCCCGGGCCGGGGCGGTCGAGCTCGCGCTGCGCTACGGCAGCGCGGGACGCCCCGAGCACCGCTACCGCGCGCCCGCCTAGGACCGGCCGGCGCCCACGCCCGCGAGTACCATCGGCCTGGATGCCGCCCGTCGCCCGCCGCCGCTCCTGACCGAGCGCCACGACACCCGGTCGGGCGAGGAGACCGCGGCGCTCGGCGCGGCCCTCGCCGGGCACCTCGGGGCCGGCGACGTCGTCCTGCTGGAGGGCGAGATGGGCGCGGGCAAGACGACCTTCGTCCGCGGCGCGCTGCGCGCCCTGGGCGTCACGGACCCCGTCACGAGCCCGACCTTCACGCTCGGGCGCCGCTACGACGGCGGCCGGGTGGCCGTCGCCCACCTCGACCTGCACCGCCTGGCGTCGCTGGCCGACGAGGACCCGGGCCTGCTCGACGACTACCTCGGGCCGGACCGCCTCACGTTCGTCGAGTGGCCCGACGCGGGACGGGGCGAGCTCGGCGCGCCGGCCGCCCACATCGCGCTCGCGCACGCCGGCGGCGACGCGCGCACGGTGACGATCACCCGCCCGGACGGGGCGGTGTGATGCTCCTCCTCGCGCTGGACACCGCCACGCCGGACACCGTCGTGGGCGTGCGGGCCGGCGACGGCACCGTGCTCGGCGCGACGCACGTCCCCGCCGCGGGGGAGCGCCCGGGCCACGCGAGCCAGGTGCTGGGCCTGGCCGCGGGGCTGCTGGACCGCCTCGGCGCCACCTTCGCCGAGCTCGACCGCGTCGGGGTCGGCGTGGGACCGGGGACCTTCACCGGGCTGCGCATCGGCGTGGCCACCGGCCGGGGCCTCGCCCAGTCCGCCCGCGCCGAGCTCGTCGCCGTCCACACGCCGGCGGCGCTCGCCGCGGGCGCCCGCGACGCCGCGGGACCGGGCCGTGCGGTGCTCGCCTGCCTCGACGCTCGCCGGGGAGAGGCGTTCGTGACCGCCTCGCGCGGCGGCGAGCTCCTGCTCGGCCCGCGCGCGGCCGGACCCGACGCGCTCGCCGATCTCGCCGACCCGGGCGCGCTGGCCGTCGGTGGGGGGGCGCTGCGCTTCCGCGCCGCGCTGGAGGCCGCGGGCCACGAGGTGCCGCCGGACGACAGCCCGCTGCACCACGTCGAGCCCGCGGCGCTCGTCGCGCTCGCCGCCGACGCGGATCCCGCCGCCCGCGAGGACCTCCTGCCCGACTACGTCCGCGCCCCCGACGCCGTGAGGGCCGACCGCCGATGAGCACCGCCGCACCGCCCGCGATCCGCCGCCTGAGCTACGCCGACCTGCCGCAGGTCATCGCGATCGAGCGGCGCGCCTACCCGACGCCGTGGAGCCTGGCCATGTTCGTCCTGGAGCTCTCCAAGCCGAGCGGGATCTGCCTGTCGGCCTGGCGCGACCGCGACGACGGCCGCGGCGGCGAGTCGATGTGCGGCTACACGATCTGCTCGCGCTTCGACACGGTCTGGCACGTCATGAACGTGTCGGTGGACCCCGACGAGCGCCGCCTCGGGATCGCCACCACGATGCTGCGCACGCTCATCGACCGCGAGGTCGGCGACCCGCTCGCGCAGTTCACCCTGGAGGTGCGCGTCTCCAACCACGGCGCGATCCGCCTGTACGAGTCCTTCGGCTTCCTGTCGGTCGGGACCCGGCGACGCTACTACCAGGACAACGGCGAGGACGCCCTCATCATGTGGCGCACGCCGAGCACGCTGCAGGGCCGCATGGACGACGTCCCGGCCGTGGGGCCGGTGCAGCCCTCGTGATCCTGGCGCTGGAGAGCTCCTGCGACGACACCTGCGCCGCGGTCCTCGACGAGGCCACGGGCGAGCTGCGCGCCAACGTCGTCTCCTCGCAGGAGGTGCACGACGCCTACGGCGGCGTGGTGCCGGAGATCGCCTCGCGCCACCACCTCGAGGCGGTCAACCTCGTGGTGGACGACGCCCTGCGCCGCGCCGGCATCAGGCTGGACGACGTCTCCTCGCTCGCGGTGACCCAGGGCCCAGGCCTCGTCGGCGCGCTGCTGGTCGGCATCGCCACGGCGAAGGGGCTGGCCGCGGGGCGCGGGCTGCCGCTCGTCGCGGTCGACCACCTGCAGGCGCACGTCGCCGCGAACTTCCTGGGCACGGCGGCGGTGCCCGCGCTCGAGCCGCCGTTCGTCTGCCTCGTCGTCTCGGGCGGGCACTCGTTCCTCGCCCGCGTGGACGACCACACGAGCTTCGCGGTGCTCGGCCGGACGCTGGACGACGCGGCCGGCGAGGCCTTCGACAAGGGCGCGCGCCTGCTCGGGCTGCCCTACCCCGGCGGCCGCCACCTCGAGGCGCTCGCTGCCGACGGCGACCCCGAGGCGTTCCGCTTCCCGACCGCCGACGGCGTCCGCGGGCTGGACATGAGCTTCGCCGGGCTCAAGACGAGCCTGCTCTACGCCGTGCGCGACCTGGGCGAGGAGGCCGCGCACGCGCGCCGCGCCGACCTCGCCGCGAGCTTCCAGCGGGCGATCGTCGAGCAGCTCGCCCGGCGCACGGAGCGGGCCCTGGAGCAGACCGGGCTGGACCGCCTCGCGCTCGGCGGTGGCGTGGCGGCCAACGGCGCGCTGCGCGCGCGCCTGGCCGACGTGGCCGGCACGGTCCACGCGCCGCCGCTGGAGCTCTGCACCGACAACGCCGCGATGGTCGCCTCCGCCGCGCGCTTCGTCGCGCCGCTCGCGCCGGCCGCGGCGCTGGCGCTGGACGCCTACGCCACCGGCGAGCACGCGCTGTGATGCCGGCGGTGACCGTCTACGCGCGCGACGGATGCCACCTCTGCGACGACGCGCTGGACGTCCTGGCCCGCATCCGCCGCGACCACGCCTTCGCCCTGGAGGTCGTCGACATCGAGGCCGACGACGCCCTCCACGCGCGCTACCTCGAGCGCATCCCCGTCATCTGCCTCGACGGCACCGAGCTCTACGACTTCTTCGTCGACGAGCCGGACCTCCGCGAGCGGTTCTCGTAGGCTTCCCCGACCGGGATGGACCTGTCCGACGCCAGCACGACCGCCCTGACCGCCGAGCGCCTCTCGCTGGGCGTGGCGGCGCGCCTCTCGCGCTACCTGCAGGTCCTCACGCAGGCCCGCAAGATGGGCAAGGAGACGATCTCCTCCCAGGAGCTCAGCGACTACACGCACGTGAACTCCACGCAGATCCGCCGGGACCTCAGCGGGTTCGGGAAGTTCGGCAAGCGCGGGGTGGGCTACAACGTCGAGTCGCTCGTCTCGCAGATCCGCAAGATCCTGCGCACCGCCGGGCAGCACAACATCGCGCTCTTCGGCGCGGGCCACCTCGGCCGCGCGATCGCGGGCTCGGACATCTTCGCCGACCACGGCTTCCGGGTCGTGGCGATCTTCGACACCGACGCGGAGAAGATCGGCATGGACGTCGGCGCCCAGCGCGTGCGCCCGCTGACCGACCTGCAGGCCGTCGTGGACGAGGAGGACGTCGTCGTCGGCGTGCTCGCCGTGCCGACCGCGGCCGCGCAGCCGCTGGCCGACGACCTCGTCGCCGCGGGCGTCAAGATCATCTTCAACTACTCCGAGTCGCTCCTGCAGGTCCCGCCGGAGGTCACCGTGCACACCTCCAGCCCGGCCGTCGACCTGCTCTACGCGCTCTACTTCTACCTCACATGACCTTCGACCTCGACGCCGTCGAGGCGACCTTCGCCACCTCGACCGACGCCACCGTCGGGATCGAGGAGGAGTTCGCCCTGCTGGACCCCGCCACGCTGGACATGGTCCCGCGCTACGAGGAGCTCCACGCCGCCGCGCAGGGCGATCCGGTGCTCGCGGCCGCGGTCGCGGGGGAGCTCATCGCCTCGGAGATCGAGATCCGCTCGGGCCGCGGGGAGGACCTCTCCGACGCGCTCACGCACCAGCGCGAGGCGCGCCACGCGCTCTTCTCGCTCGCCGACGCGCACGGCGTCGCGCTGGGCTCGACGGGCACCCACCCGTTCGCCGACTACCGCGAGCAGCCCAACATCGACACGGAGCACTACCGCCGCGTCGTCGACGAGCTGCAGTACGTCGCGCGGCGCAACAACACCTTCTCCGTCCACGTCCACGTCGGCGTGAACTCGATGGAGCGCGCCACCGCGGTCTGCGACCGCCTGCGCCCCGTGCTGCCCGACCTGCTGGCCATCTCGGCCAACTCGCCGTTCCTCGACGGCCGCGACGCCGGGCTGCACTCCGCGCGCACCCAGGCGTTCACCAAGAGCTTCCCGCGCTGCGGCGTCCCGGACGCCTACGGCAGCTGGCCGGCCTACCGCGCCTACCTCGAGCTGCTGCTGCGGACCGGGTCGATCGTGGAGTACACGCAGGTCTGGTGGTCGGTGCGCCCGCACATCGCCTTCGGCACCGTCGAGGTGCGCATCGCCGACGCGCAGAGCACCGCCGAGGAGACCGACGGCCTCAGCGCGCTCATCGTCGCCTGCGTCCTGCAGGCGGCGCTGGAGGAGGACGAGGGGCGCCGGGCGCCCGACGTGCCGCGCCGGCTCATCGAGGAGAACCTGTGGCGCGCGCTGCGCTACGGCCAGGACGGCGACCTGCTCGACCTCTCCGATCCCGCCGACCTGGCGTCGATCCGCGAGGTCCCCGCGGCGGCCGCGGCCGAGCGCCTCGTCGCCTGGACCGCCCCCGCGCGCGCCGTGCACCGGCTGCCCGAGCCCGCGCTGCCCACCCTGAACGGCGCCCAGCGCCAGCGTCGCGCGCTCGCCGCCGGCGCCTCACTGCGCGAGGTCCACACCGCCAGCGTGCGGGAGACCCGCGACACCTACTCCCACCAGGAGGCCACCGCATGACCGACCAGCCCCAGAGCCCCTTCGGCGACGGAGGCGAGCAGCCCTCCGAGGAGGAGCTGCGCGCCGCCTACGAGGCGCAGCTGAGCCAGCTGCGCGTCGAGGACGTCGTCCTGCAGACCGTCGTCTCCCTGCTCAACCTGGGCGGCCGGCGCGCCGGCCTCGCCCCGGGCAGCGAGGGCGAGCGCGACCTCGACCAGCTCGGCCTGGCCGTGGAGGGCGCCCGGCGCCTGCTGCCGCTCGTCGAGGAGCAGCTCGGCCCGGACGGCGGGCAGATCCGCGAGGCGCTCTCGCAGCTGCAGATGGCCTTCGTCCAGCTCGGCGGCACCCCGCCCGGCCCGCCCGCCGGCGCCGGCGGCCAGCCCGAGCCCCCGCAGCGCCCGGCGACCCCGCCGCCGCCGCGCATCTGGACGCCCGGCTCCTGAGCCCGGGCGAGGCGGGGCCCGTCCCGGGCTGCGCCTTCTGCGCCATCGCCGCGGGGGAGAGCCCCGCGGCGCGCGTGCTCGACGAGGCCGACCACGTCGCCTTCCTCGACGTGCGCCCGCTCTTCCACGGCCACGTGCTGCTCTGCCCGCGCGGGCACGTCGAGACGCTGCCCGACCTCCCGGCCGACGCGGTGGGGCCGCTCTTCCTGCGCGCCCAGGCGCTCTGCCGGGCGGTGACGACGGCGCTCGACGCCCCCGGCACGTTCGTGGCGATGAACAACGTCATCTCCCAGTCGGTGCCCCACCTGCACGTCCACGTCGTCCCCCGCCGACCCAAGGACGGCCTGCGGGGCTTCTTCTGGCCCCGCACCACGTACGCCGATGCCGCGGAGATGGACGCGGTCGCAGCCCGCATCGCCGCCGCGCTCGAGCCGCCGGCCTGAGCCTCAGGCCGTCCGAGCGGCCCAACTGCGGGCGCGGTGCGCTGGCTGGGCACCGAGGGGGAGGTGGCGAGCGCGGAGCGCGAGCTGCACTTCGGGTCCTCCCAGCGGGCCGGATGTGCAGCTCGCGGTGAGCCGGGCACCCCCGGGCGCCGCGGTTGGTGCCCCGACAGCGCCAGGCGACGGAGCGGAACCAACGGTGGGCGTCGGCGGGCGTGACCGATGTCCGGACACCGACGGCCCAAGGTCGAGCGCCCCCCGCCTACACTCCCGCGCGCCCCATGGCCGAACGCCGCCTGCACGGCCTCCAGCGCGTCCTGGGGGTCAACGCGCTCTTCTCCACGGCCTACGGGAACGT
>CAXUES010000185.1:0-1580 GCA_964250185.1 uncultured Solirubrobacteraceae bacterium
GACGTCGGCGGGATCGACGGTGAAGTCGATCCCGAACTGCGCGAGGATCGCGCGCCGCTGGGGCGACGCGCTGGCCAGGACGAGCGACTGGCTCAGCTGGGGAACCAGAGGGCGATCTCGCGCTCGGCCGACTCGGTCGAGTCCGAGCCGTGGACCATGTTCTCGCCGACCTCGGTGGCGAAGTCGCCGCGGATCGTGCCCGGGGTCGCCTCGAGCGGGTTCGTGGAGCCGATGAGCTGGCGGGAGGCGGCCACGGCCGACTCGCCCTCCAGGACCAGGGCGACGAGCGGGCCGCCGGTGATGAAGTCGACGAGCTCGCCGAAGAACGACCGATCGCGATGCTCGGCGTAGTGCTCCTCGGCGATCTCGCGCGGGGCGACCATGTGCTTGAGGGCGGTGATGGTCAGGCCCTTGCGCTCGAAGCGCGCGAGGATCTCGCCGGTCAGCCCGCGGCCGAAGGCGTCGGGCTTGACGAGGATGAGGGTGCGTTCGGAAGCCATGTGCGCCGATCGTAGGGATCGGCGGGACGCTCGTGCCGGACGAGGACGCGGGCACGCCCCGTTCCCGTCCCATCGGCGCGGGGGACGACCTGCCACGTCTGCGGGCTCAGACGTCCGGCTCGGCCTCGTCCTCCGGGTCGATCGTGGGAGCGGCCTCCGACAGCGCGACGCGCTTCGGGATCCGCCGGCGGGCCGCGTCGAGGCGCTCGCGCAGCGGCGCGGCGCTCTTGCCGACGATCGCCCGCTCGGGCTGGCTCATGTCCTTCCAGCGGGCACGCAGGTCGGCGAGGATCGCGTCGGCCTCGTCGAGGTGCTCCTCGGCCGTGCCGGCCGCCGACTCGTCCAGCGCCTCCTCGGCCGCGCCCAGCGCCAGCGACGCCTCGGCCAGCCGCTTGAGCAGCTCGTCCATCATCCCGACGACCGCGTCAGGCGGAGGGCTCGCCCGCGGGCTCCTCGGTGCGGCGGCGCCGTCGGCGCGGCGGGGTGACCCCGGGGATCTCGGCCTCGCAGTAGGGGCAGATCTTCCAGTCGGGATCCAGCGGCCGCGCGCAGACGTGGCAGGGGTCCTTGAGCTTGCGCAGGCAGTTCGGGCAGCGCAGGAAGCTCTTCTCGACGTGGTAGTCGCAGTGCGGGCACAGGAGCACCTCGCCCCCGTGCAGCGTCGCCTCGCTGGCGGCCATCTCCAGCTCGCGCTCGCGCACGTCCTCGAGGTACTCCGGCGGGCGCACGATCATGTAGACGATCGTCCCGACGAACGGGAACAGCGCTGCCACCACCGCGCAGCCGACGAGCAGCGGGTCGCCGATGCGGCGCCGCGCGTCTGCGAAGACGTAGTAGATGGTGGCCAGGTAGACGACCGCGATGAACAGCAGCACGAGCTGCACTGCCGTGTTCAGAGGGCCGTTGGTGATGCCGAAGACGCCGAGAGTCAGCATGTGGGTTCGAGAACTCTAGTTCGCCGCATCAGAGCAGGAGCCTTCCGAGCCCATAGCCGATCGCGAAGAAGACGAGGATGATCACCGCGACGACGGCCGCCACGGTGAGGATCGCGCGCAGGACGAACTGCCGGTCGTGCTCCAC
>CAXUES010000185.1:1590-6249 GCA_964250185.1 uncultured Solirubrobacteraceae bacterium
GTGGCCGGTGCCGGCCCGCGCGAGGTCGGCGAGCAGGTGCAGCGAGCCCGTGACGACGGTCAGGCCGCCGGATCCTGCCCGGGCGCGGGCCTCCTCGACGGCGGCCTGCGGCTCCTCCACCACCACGACGCGGTCCGCGTCGAGCCCGGCGGCGCGCGCGGCGGCGGCCAGCTCCTCGGCGCCCAGCGCGCGAGGGCCCTCGGCGCGGGTGCACACGAGGACGTCGAGGTGCGACACGAGCGCGGCGACCATGGCCCCGGCGTCCTTGTCGTCCAGCACCGCCATGGCCACCGCGACGCGGCGGCCGCGGCCCTCGGCGGCCAGCGTCGCGCCCAGCGCGAGGCAGCCCGCCGGGTTGTGCGCGCCGTCGCGGACGAGCGCGGTGCCGTCCGGTGCCTCCTCCAGGACCTCGAAGCGACCGGGGACCGCGGTCCGCGCCGCCACCTCGGCCACGGTCGCGTCGGGCAGCGGCGCGCCGAGGAAGGCCTCGGCGGCGGCGCGGGCCGCCGCGAGGTTGGCGGGCTGGAAGGTCCCGCGCGCGGCCAAGGGCCCCGTGCCGGCGCCGTCGCCGGCCCGCACGACGCGGGCGCCGCGCTCGGCGGCGACCGCCTCGGCGACCGACGAGGCCCCCGCGTGGAGCACCAGCGTGCCTCCCGGCTCGATGACGTCGGCCTTCTCCGCGGCGATCGCCGCGACGGTCGGGCCGAGCCAGCGGGTGTGCTCCAGCGTGACCGGGGTGAGCACCTGCACCGCGGAGCGCACGACGTTGGTGGCGTCGTAGCGCCCGCCGAGGCCCGCCTCGACCACGGCGACCTCCACCCCGGCGTCGGCCAGCGCGACGAAGGCGGCGGCGGTGAGGAGCTCGAACTGGGTGACGTGGTCGTCGTCGGCGCGGGTGGCGTCGACGCGGGCCGCGGCGTCCAGCGCCCGCTGCACCGCCGCGCCGAAGGCGTCCTCGGTCAGGTCGGCGTCGCCGATGCGGATGCGCTCGGCGAAGGAGACGAGGTGGGGCGACAGGTACGCGCCCACCCGGAGGCCGCCCGCGACCAGCAGGGCCGCGCAGAACCGCGTGGTGGACGACTTGCCGTTGGAGCCCACGACGTGGACGGAGGCGAAGGCGTCCTGCGGATCGCCGAGCTCGGCGCAGAGCGCGCGCATGCGCTCCAGGCCGAAGCGCATGCCGAAGAGCTCCAGCGCGAGCAGCCGGCGCTCGGCCTCGGCGCCGTCCATGGTCACGCGAGCGCCTCGAGCTCCGCCTCGAGCCGCGCGAGCTTGTCGCGCTCGGCCGCCACGACCGCCTCGGGCGCGCGGGCCACGAAGCCCTCGTTGGCGAGCTTGCCCTGCGCCCGCTTGACCTCGGCCTCCAGCGTCGTGCGCTGCTCCGCCCGGCGGCGGTCGGCCTCGGCGGGATCGAAGGCGCCGCCGGCCAGGACCTCCAGGGTCCCGCCGGGGACCACGACCGACGCGGCCGCCTCGGAGGCGTCGTCGGCGAGCTCCAGGCGCGCGAGGCGCGCGACGAGCGGCGCGGTCTCCTCATAGCCCGTGGCCGCCAGGCGCGCGGGCAGCACGGCGCCCGCGGCGACCCGCGCCTCGTTGCGCCAGGCGCGGACCGTGGTGATCGCGCCGATGGCCGCGGCGATCTGCGCCTCGGCCGCGGGGTCGTCGGCCTCGGGGTCGGGTGCGGGCGCGTCGGTCACCGCGGCGAGCAGGCCGTCCGTGCCGGGCAGGCGGGCCCACAGCTCCTCGGTGACGAACGGGATGATCGGGTGGCAGAGCAGCAGGGTGCCGCGCAGGACCCCGAGCACGTGGGCGGAGAGCGCGGCGTCGAACGCGCGGCCCTTGATGAGCTCCAGGTACCAGTCGCACAGCTCGCCGTAGACGAAGTCGTACAGGCCCAGCGAGGCCTTGGCGAAGTCGAAGTCGGCCAGGTCGGCGGCGAAGCGGGCCCGCGCGGCGAGCAGGCGCGAGGCGATCCACCGGTCCTCGACGGCCGTCGGGGCGGGAACCGGCGCGTGCGGGTCGAGGTCCTCCGAGAGCCGCCCGACCACGAAGCGCGTCGCGTTGAAGAGCTTGTTGGCCAGCGCGGCGCCCTGGGCGACCTTCTCCTCGCTGAAGCGCACGTCCTGGGTGGAGCTCATGGCCAGCAGGCCGAAGCGCACGGCGTCGGCGCCGTAGGCCGGGAAGTCCCCGCCCTGGGCGAAGACCGGAGGGCGCGGGCCGCCGTCGATGAGCGCGCGCGGGTCGATGCCCGTGCCGAGCGACTTGCTCATCCGCCGGCCGTCGGGGGCCTGGATGACGGAGTGGTTGTAGACGTCGGCGAACGGGACCTCGCCCGTGAAGCGCAGGCCCATCATCACCATGCGCGCGACCCACAGGAAGAGGATGTCGCGGCCCGTGGAGAGCACCGCGGTCGGGTAGAACGCGTCGAGCTGCGGCGTCTCGTCGGGCCAGCCCAGCGTGGCGAAGGGCCACAGCGCGCTGGAGAACCAGGTGTCCAGGACGTCCGGGTCGCGGGTCCAGCCCTCCCCCTCCGGCGGGGTGGCGCCGACGTGGGTCTCGTCCTCGCCGCGGTACCAGACGGGGATCTGGTGGCCCCACCACAGCTGCCGCGAGATGCACCACGGGCGGATGTTCTCCAGCCAGTCGAGGTAGCGGCGGCGCTGGGACTCGGGGTGGATGCGCAGGCGGCCGTCGCGGACGGCCTCGATCGCCGGGGCCGCGAGCTCGTCCATCCGCATGAACCACTGCAGCGAGATGAGCGGCTCGATCCGCGCGCCGGAGCGCTGCGAGAAGGGCACGGTGTGCACGTAGGGCTCGCGGGAGCGGACCGCGTCGCCGAGGTCGGCCACGATGCGCTCGCGCGCCTCGGGCACCGTCAGCCCGGCGTAGGCGGGCACGAGGTCGGTCATGCGGCCGTCCTCGCCGATGGCCGAGAGCTCCTCCAGGCCGTGGCGGCGGCCGATCTCGAAGTCGTTGGGGTCGTGCCCCGGGGTGATCTTCAGGCAGCCCGTGCCGAAGTCGACCTTGACGTAGTCGTCGGCGATGATCGGCAGCGAGCGGCCCACGAGCGGCAGCACCACGCGCTTGCCGATGAGGTGCTGGTAGCGCTCGTCGTCGGGGTGCACCGCCACGGCGGCGTCGGCGAGCATCGTCTCGGGGCGCACGGTGGCCACGACGACCTCCCCAGTGCCGTCCTCGAGCGGGTAGGCGACCTCGACGAGCTCGTCGGTCTCCTCACGCTCCTCGACCTCGAGGTCGGAGATCGCCGAGCGCGAGCCCGGGTCCCAGTTGACCATGTAGTTGTCGCGGTAGATGTAGCCCTTGTCGTAGAGCTGCTTGAAGACGCGGTGGACGGCGCGCACGTAGCCGGCGTCGAGGGTGAAGCGCTCGTCGTCGTAGTCCGCCGAGGCACCCAGCCGCTTGAGCTGGCCGATGATCTCCCCGCCGTACTGCGAGCGCCACTCCCACGTGCGCTCGACGAAGGCCTCCCGGCCGACCTCGATGCGGCCGGAGCCCTCGCGCACGAGGAGCTTCTCCACCTGGGTCTGCGTGGCGATGCCGGCGTGGTCGGTGCCCAGGATCCACTTCGTGCGCGCGCCGTGGAGGCGGTGGAAGCGGATGAGCGTGTCCTGCACCGACCCGTTGAGCGCGTGGCCCATGTGCAGCGCGCCCGTGACGTTGGGCGGCGGGATCGCGATGGCGTAGCCCGGGTGGGCGGCGTCGACGGAGGCCGGATCGGGGTGGTGCAGGCCGGCCTCCAGCCACGCCGCGGCGATGGGCGGCTCGGCCTCCGAGGGCTCCCAGCGCGTGCGGTCCTGCTCGTCGGCCATGGACGCGGGAGTCTACGAGCGGCCCCCGCCGGCCAGCGCGGAGGGCTCCCGCCCGCCCGGCCCCGGGCGTAGCCTCCGCGCATGCCGCTCACCCTCCGTCTCCTGGGGCCCCCGGAGATCGAGCTGGGCGGCAGCCGGGCGCCGCCGCCGCGGGGGCACAAGGCGTGGGCGGTGCTGGCCTACCTGGTCCTGAGCGACCGGCCGGTGGCGCGGGCGCGCCTGGCCGAGGTGGTCTTCCCCGCAGCCGACGATCCCCTTGGGGCGTTGCGGTGGACGCTCGCCCAGCTGCGGCGCGCGCTCGGGCTGCCGGACGGCCTGCGTGGGGATCCGCTCGTGCTCGAGCTGCCGCCGGGCGCGCGCGTCGACGTGCTCGAGCTGACCGCCGCGCAGGTCGATCCGGCCCTCGCGCGCGGGGAGCTCCTGGAGGGCGTGGAGCCCGACGCGACGCCGGCCTTCGACGCGTGGCTGCTCGTGGAGCGCCGGCGGCTGGCCGGGGTGTGCGACGGCCTGCTCAGGGACGCGGCGCTCGAGCGGCTCGCCGCGGGCGCGCCGTTGGAGGCCGCGGCGCTCACCACCCGTGCGCTGGCCATCAGCCCCTTCGACGAGGGCGCCCACGAGCTGCTCGTCCGCTGCCTCGCCCGCGCGGGACAGCCCGGCGCGGCGCGCCACCACGCCACCGCCTGCGAGCTGCTCTTCCGCCGGGAGCTCGGCCGGGCGCCCGACCCGCGGGTGCGGCGCGCCGCCCAGGCGACCCCCGACGACCCGACCGAGGGGAGCGGCCGCCACGACGACGGCGACCGACAGGCGGCGCTCGGGCAGCTCGCCGCGG
>CAXUES010000186.1:0-3196 GCA_964250185.1 uncultured Solirubrobacteraceae bacterium
TCTCGCGCGGGCTGGCCAATATCCGCCGCTTCGACGACGGCAGCCTGACCTTCACCCAGCTGGACCGCGCCGACTTCGAGGGCGCCGAGGCCGAGGAGAGCTACTCCGAGGGCGTCATCGACCACCTGCGCTCCGTGCAGGGGACGAAGGTCGCCGCCATGGCCCGCGAGCTGCTCGACCCGGCCAAGGCGGGCAAGCGCAAGGTGTCGCTGCGCGCGACCGACGGCGAGGTCGACGTGTCGGTGATCGCCCGCGCGGGTGGAGGCGGGGGGCACCGCCAGGCGGCGGGCTTCACCACCGCCCTGGCGCCCGACGATCTCGTCGCGTTCCTGCGCGAGCAGGTCGCCCTGCAGCTCCCCGGCGCACGCTGACCGGGCGCGGGCCCGTGGACGGCGTCATCCTCGCCGACAAGCCCGCGGGCACCTCCTCGCACGCGGTCGTCGCCGAGGTGCGCCGGCGCCTGGGCGGGCCCAAGAAGGGCCCGGGGAAGATCCGCGTCGGCCACGCCGGCACGCTGGACCCCTTCGCCACCGGGCTGCTGCTCGTCCTGGTCGGCCGGGCCACGCGCGCGCAGCGCTGGTTCATGGGCCTGGAGAAGACCTACGAGGCGCAGGCGCGCTTCGGCTGGACCTCGAGCACGGGGGATCCCGAGGGCGAGCTCGTCGAGACCGGGCGCGTGCCGCCCGAGCCGCTCGCGCTCCCGACGGGCCGGCTGCTGCAGCGCCCGCCGGCCTACTCCGCGCTGTGGGTGGACGGAAGGCGCTCCTACGCGCTGGCGCGGGCGGGCCACGAGGTCGAGCACGCCGAGCGCGAGGTGCTCGTCCACGAGTTCGCGCGCACCGGGCCCGCGGCGTTCCGCATCCGCTGCTCGGCGGGGACGTACGTGCGCACGCTCATCGGCGACCTCGGCGACGCCTACTGCACGTCGCTGCGGCGCACCGCGATCGGCCCGTTCTCGGTGCAGGACGCGGGGCCCGACGTGCTCGACCTCGGCGAGGCGCTCGCCCGGATCCTGCCTGTGGTCGACCTCGCGGCCGACGACGCCGCCGCGATGCTCCACGGCAGGCGGGTGCCCGGCGACGTGCCCGGGGAGGGCGCGACGGCGCTCGTGCGCGACGCTGCCGGGCCGCTCGCGCTCGCCGAGGCCGCCGGACCCGGGGAGCTGCGCCCGGTGGTGGGCTTCCGGTGAGCGCTCCCGAGCCGACGATCGCGCAGACGCTCCGGGGGTGGGCGCTCATCGACCCGCCCGACGGCGCGCCCGAGGTCGTGGTGCTCGCGGAGGCCGCGGGGGACGACGACCTCGCCGACGCGATCGCCGCGCAGGGCTCCCCGGGCGCCAAGCGCTTCGCGGGCGCCTGGCACGAGGGGGTGCCGGCGGAGGGCGACGAGCAGGTGCTCGTGCTGCGCCTCGCCGACACCAAGGGCGGGACGCGGCGGGCCTACGTCCTGCGCGAGCCGAGCGAGCGCCTGCTCGAGGTCATCCGCTACGACCACCGCATCCGGCTGCTGCCGCTCGTCCGCGGCGAGGCGCTGCCCGAGCCGTCGGAGCTGCGCGGACGCCTCGACGAGGCGCTGGGCATCCGGGCCTTCGGGCAGGCGTCGTAGGCTGCCGACCGTGAGCGACCCCGCCCGCATCGTCGCGCTGCGCGACCTCGAGCCGCGCGAGCGCCACGTCGCCCTGGGCACCTTCGACGGCGTCCACCGCGGCCACCGCGAGGTCATCGCCGGCGCCGACAGCGTCGTGACGTTCGATCCCCACCCGTTGAGCGTCGTCTCGCCCGCCAACGCGCCGAAGCTGCTGACCACGCTGGAACGCAAGGCGCAGCTGCTCGGCGAGCTCGGGGTCCGCGAGCTGATCGTCGTCCCCTTCGACGAGCTCTTCCGCGAGCGGACGGCCGAGGCGTTCGTGGACGAGGACCTCGTCGGTCGCATCGGCGCGGTGAGCGTGTCGGTGGGGGAGAGCTTCCGCTTCGGCCACGGGGCGCGCGGCACCGCGGAGCTGCTGCAGGCCGACGGGCGCTTCGCCGTGCGCGTCGTGCCGCTGCTGGAGGTCGACGGGGAGATCGTCTCCTCGACCCACATCCGCGGGCTGGTGGCCGGGGGCGCGGTCGACTACGCCGCGCGGCTGCTCGGCGCGCCGTTCGCGCTGCTCGGCCCGGTCGAGCACGGTGACGCCCGCGGCCGCGAGCTCGGCTACCCGACGGCCAACCTCGTGCCGCGCCCGGGCTACGTCATCCCCGCCCACGGCGTCTACGCCTGCCGGGTCCGCTTCGCCGGTGACGAGCGCGACTTGCTCGCCGCCACGTCGATCGGCGTGCGCCCGCAGTTCGTCACGGGCCGCGGCGAGCTCGTCGAGGCGTTCATCCTCGACTTCTCCGAGGACGTCTACGGGCGGGAGATGTCGATCTCCTTCACCAAGCGCCTGCGCGGGGAGCGCCGCTTCGAGTCCGTGGAGGCCCTCATCGAGCAGATGGGCGCGGACGTGGAGCGCTCACGGCAGCTGCTAGCTTGAGCGGTCGCACATGACGACCATCAGCCCAGAGCGCAAGCAGGAGATCATCTCGCAGTTCGGCGAGAACGAGCAGGACACCGGGAACACCCGCGTCCAGATCGCGCTGCTCACCCAGCGGATCAACGACCTCACCGAGCACCTGCGCGGCCACGCGAAGGACCACCACTCGCGTCGCGGCCTGCTGATGCTCGTCGGCCAGCGCCGCCGGCTGCTGAACTACTTCCAGAAGAAGGACCTGGAGGGCTACCGCGCCCTCATCAAGGAACTGGGCCTGCGCCGCTAGCAGCGCCCCGCAGGGCAGCGTAGAGTCGCCGGCGTGAGCATCATCGCGCCCGGCACCCCGCTTCCCAAGGACCTCGCCTTCGGCACCTACGACGGCGAGGGGCTCTCCACCGAGGGCCTCAAGGGCAAGGCGAGCATCCTCGTCTTCTACCCCTTCGCGTTCTCTCCGGTCTGCACCGACCAGCTGCAGATCTACGAGGAGGCCATCGAGGACATCCGCGGCCGCGGCGCCGAGATGTACGGCGTCTCCACCGACGCGACCTTCAGCCAGCAGGCCTTCCGCGAGAAGCTGCGCAAGGCCGGCTTCAAGTGGGACGTCCTGGTCGCAGACCTGGTCAAGCAGAGCATCGCCCAGCGGCGGGCCGAGCAGCGGCGCCGTCAGGCCAGGCCAGGTCAGCAGCG
>CAXUES010000186.1:3206-6212 GCA_964250185.1 uncultured Solirubrobacteraceae bacterium
TACGGCGTCTCCACCGACGCGACCTTCAGCCAGCAGGCCTTCCGCGAGAAGCTGGGCGTCTCGATCGAGCAGCTCTCGGACTTCGAGCCCAAGGGCGAGGCGTCCAAGAAGCTCGGCGCCTTCTTCGAACCGGCCGGCATGAGCGCCCGCGCGCTCGTCGTCTCCGACGCGGACGGCATCGTCCGCTACAGCCACCTCGCCGACTCCCCGGGGGACCTGCCCGGCGTCAACCTCGTCTACGAGGGCCTCGACGCCGTGGACGCCGCCACGGCCTGACGCTCCAGCAGGGCGGGCACGGCCCGCTCGCGGTGGGCGAAGATCGCCTCGACGTCGCGCCGGACGAAGAGGCGGTGGGCCAGCTCGCCGAGCGGCCCGAAGCCGATGGCGTACCGGACGGTGTCGGTCATGAGCGTGGCCCCGTCGGCGGTCGCCTCGAAGGTGTGGGTGTGGTGCCAGAGCGCGTAGGGCCCGCGCACCTGCATGTCGACGAAGCGGTGGGGCGGCTCCCACGCCTGGATGCTCGTCAGCCACGACAGCGGGACCCGGTGCACCTTCAGCCGGTACTCGATGAGCGTGCCGACGTGCATCTCGATCGGGCCGGGGGTGATGACGTCGAAGCCGAGCAGCGGCGGCGTGATCTGCTCGAGGTTGCGCGCCTCGGCGAAGAAGGGGAAGACCTCCTCGGGGGTGCCGGCCAGGCGCTGCTCGCGGTGCAGGGTGTGGATGCGCATCCCCCTAGCGTGCCCAGGGATGCCCGACCTGTCCTCGGCGCCGCTGCCCGCCCCGCGCGCCGACGACCACGTCCACGGGCCGGAGGGTGCGCGCACCGCGATCCTGCACGCCGACTTCACCTGCCCGCACTGCGCCCGGGCGTGGCTCGAGCTGCGCGACGCGCCCGTGCGGCTCGTCTTCCGCCACCTCGCGCTGAAGGCGCGCCACCCGCGGGCGGTGGCCTGCGCCCACGCGGCCGAGGCCGCCGCCGAGCAGGGCGCCTTCTGGGCGATGGCCGACCTGCTGTGGGCCGACCAGGGCTCGCTGGAGGACCCGCACCTGTGGGCGCGCTGCGAGGCGCTCGGGCTCGACCTCGACCGCTTCGAGGCCGACCGCCGCTCCGAGCGGGTCGCCGCGCGCGTCCGACGCGACGTCCACGACGCCCTGCGGGCCGGTGCGACCGGGACCCCGGCGCTCTTCGTCGACGGCGTGTCCGTCCCCGGCCCACCCTATGCTGGCCTGGAACTCGGATAGAGACAGCGATATAGAGACGCGCGCCCCCGCCACGGGTCCGAACGACGTGGGGGCCAGAAGGGAACACAGATGAGCAACGACGTCACCACCCTCGAGGTGGAGATCGCCGGCACGACGATCTCGTTCGAGACGGGACGGATGGCCAAGCAGGCCTCCGGCGCCGTCGTCGTCCGAGCCGGCGACACGATGATCCTGTCCACGGCGACCATGGGCAACCTCCGCGACGCGGACTTCCTGCCCCTCACGGTCGACGTCGAGGAGCGCATGTACGCCGCGGGCAAGATCCCCGGCTCGTTCTTCAAGCGCGAGGGCCGCTCCGGCGAGAAGGCCACGCTGACCGCCCGGATGATCGACCGCCCGCTGCGGCCGCTCTTCCCCAAGGGCTGGCGCTACGAGACGCAGCTGGTGACCATCCCGCTGTCGGTCGACCACGACCACCCGTTCGACATCCTCGCGATGAACGGCGCCTCCGCGGCGCTGATGATCTCGCCGGTCCCGCTGCCCACGCCCGTCGGCGCGGTCCGCATCGGCAAGGTCGACGGCAACTTCGTCGTCAACCCGACCGAGGAGCAGCTCCTCGACGGCACCGAGCTCGACCTCATCGTCGCGGGCACGGACGAGGCCATCCTCATGGTCGAGGCCGGCGCGGAGGAGATCTCCGAGGCCGAGATCCTCGACGCCCTGGACATCGCCCACGGCGAGATCAAGAAGCTCTGCGCGCTGCAGTGGGAGCTGCGCGAGGCCGCCGGCAAGCCGAAGGTCGAGCTCGAGGTCGAGGGCGTCGATCCCGCGCTGACCGAGGAGATCCGCGCCTCGCACGGCGCCGACCTCGACGCGGCCACGCAGGTGCAGGACAAGCTCGCCCGCCAGGACGCGACCAAGGCCGTGGAGGCCTCCGTCCTGGTCAAGTACTCCGGCGACCCGGACGCCGGCACGTTCGAGCTCTACCGGGGCCGCGCGAAGGCCGCCTTCGCCGCCCTGGAGAAGTCGACGATCCGCCAGCGGATCGCGGTTGACAAGGTCCGCCCGGACGGCCGCTCGGACAAGGAGATCCGCCAGATCACGATCGAGGCGTCGGTCACGCCGCGCACGCACGGCTCCGCGCTGTTCACCCGCGGCCAGACGCAGGCCCTCTCCGTGGCGACCCTCGGGACGCTCAAGGAGGAGATGCGCCTCGACACGCTCGGCCTCGAGACCAAGAAGCACTACTGGCACCACTACAACTTCCCGTCCTTCTCGGTCGGGGAGGCGGGCTTCATGCGCGGCCCCAAGCGCCGCGACATCGGCCACGGCGCCCTCGCCGAGCGCGCCCTCGTGCCGGTCGTCCCGTCGATCGAGGACTTCCCGTACACGATCCGCGTCGTGTCGGACATCCTCGAGTCCAACGGCTCGAGCTCGATGGCCTCGGTCTGCGGCTCCTCGCTGTCGCTGATGGACGCGGGCGTGCCGCTCAAGGCGCCCGTCGCCGGCATCGCCATGGGTCTCATCAAGGAGGGCGACGACTACATCGTCCTCACCGACATCGCCGGCGTCGAGGATCACCTCGGCGACATGGACTTCAAGGTCGCCGGCACGTCGGAGGGCATCACTGCCCTGCAGATGGACATCAAGATCACGGGCGTCACGTTCGAGATCCTGCGCGACGCCCTGGCCCAGGCCAAGGAAGCGCGTGAGGACATCCTCGGCCAGATGGCCGCGGTGCAGCCCGAGCCGAACGAGCAGCTCTCGAAGTTCGCTCCGCGGATCTCGCAGATCCAGATC
>CAXUES010000187.1:0-6198 GCA_964250185.1 uncultured Solirubrobacteraceae bacterium
TCTCGAACATCGTCGACTTCGGCGCGTTCGTGGACCTCAACGGCATCGACGGCCTCATCCACATCTCCGAGCTGTCGTGGTCGCACGTCAACCACCCCTCCGAGATCCTCAACATCGGCGACACCGTCGCGGTCAAGGTGCTGGACATCGACCGCGACCGCCAGCGGATCTCGCTGGGTCTCAAGCAGACCCAGGAGGACCCGTGGCAGCGCGTCGTGGACACCTACCGGGTCGGCGACGAGCTCGAGGGCAAGGTCACCAAGGTCGTCACCTTCGGTGCCTTCGTGGAGATCCTCGACGGCGTCGAGGGCCTCGTGCACATCTCCGAGCTGGCCAACCACCACGTGGAGAACCCGCGCGAGGTCGTCCAGCCCGGTGACGAGATCCGCGTGAAGATCCTGGAGATCGACTCCGAGCGCCGGCGCCTGTCGCTGTCGGTCAAGCGCGTCGAGGGCCAGGTCCTCCCGCGCGTCGCCGCCGCCGAGGCCGCTGCCGCCGCGTACTCCGCCTCCGACTCGCCCTTCGGCGGGACGACGGACACGTCGGTGGAGATGGTCGGCTCGTTCGGCGACCCGGAGCTCGCGCCCGACGAGGAGCCCGGCGCCGAGGTCACCCTCGAGGACGAGGCCCTGGCCGACGGCGTGCCGGACGACGCCGCCCCGACCGCTGAGAGCGACGACGGCGCTCCGGCCGCCGAGACCGACGCGGACGCCGAGGCCGGCGTCGCGCCCGCCTCGGATCCCGAGGAGGACGCCGCCGAGGCGGAGTCCGCCGCGGCCCAGGCCGCCGAGGGCGTCGCGCCCCCGGCCGGCGACGAGGGCGGGGACCCGGCCGGGCTCTAGGAGCCCGGCGGTCCCGCCCGTTCCGAGCGCCGCCATGCGGGTGCCCTTCGTGGGCCTGACGGGCGGCCTCGGCGCGGGCAAGTCGACCGCGCTGGCCGCCCTCGGGCGGCTCGGCGCGTCGACCCTCTCCACCGACGCGGTCGTCCACGAGCTCTACGGCTCGGACGAGCTCCGCGACGCCGTGGTCGCGCGGTGGGGCGACGACGTCGCCCCGGACGGCACCGTCGACCGGTCCGCCGTGGCCCGCCACGCCTTCGCCTCCGACGCGGAGCGCCGCTGGCTCGAGGGACTCATCTGGCCGAAGGTGGGGGAGGCGGTCACCGCCTTCCGCCAGGCCGCGGAGGCCGCTGCCGAGGCCGGGGAGGGCCCGCCGGCCGCGGTGGTGGAGACGCCGCTGCTCTTCGAGGCGGGCCTGGAGGGGATGTACGACGCCACGCTCGTCGTGGTGGCCCCCGAGGCCACCCGCGCCGAGCGCGCCGCGGCCCGTGGCCACGCGAGCGTCGACGAGCGCACCGCCCGGCAGCTCACGCAGGAGGAGAAGGCGGCCCGCGCGTCGTACGTGGTGGTCAACGACGGCTCCGTCGACGACCTCGAGGCGAGGCTGTCCGACGTCCTGAGCAAGATCAGCCCTCCACGCCCATGAGCTCCCGTCACGCGCATCCGACGCTCTCCCGCCGCCCGGCACCGGCCCCGGCGTCCCGCGCGCGCCGCCGCACCGGGCCGGGGCGCGCGACGGTGCTGCGCCGCCGCGCCGCGCTCGCGTTCCTCGCGGTGCTCGTGGTCGTCATCGCGGTGCCCCTGGTCAAGCCGCTGTTCGGCGACGCGGTCCAGCAGATCGCGCTGCCGCTGCGCCACGAGGACATCATCCGCCAGCAGGCCGCCGACAAGGAGCTCGATCCCGCGCTCATCGCCGGGGTCATCTACACCGAGTCGCGCTTCCGCTCGTTCCAGACGTCGTCGGCGGGCGCCCAGGGCCTCATGCAGATCACGCCGGCCACGGCGAAGTACATCGCCGGCCTCTCGGGCGGCACGGCGTTCGTCGTCTCCGACCTCGACACGCCGCAGGTCAACATCTCCTACGGCGCCTTCTACCTGCGCTACCTGCTCAACCGCTACGGCGAGTCCGACCGCCTGGCCCTGGCCGCCTACAACGGCGGCGAGGGCAACGTGGACCGCTGGGTGGCCGAGGAGCGCGCCAAGGGCCGAGACTTCAGCACGGACCAGATCCCGTTCACGGAGACCCGCGAGTACGTCGACAAGGTGCTGAGCGCCAAGGCGGAGTACGAGCGGTCCTACCGCAAGGAGCTGGGCCTGTAGCTAGAGCTCCCGGACCGCCTCGCCCTGCTGCACGCGCGAGTGACGCCGGCTGTAGAAGAAGTAGACGCCCAGCCCGAGGATCAGCCAGACGAGGAAGCGCAGCCAGGTCGCGCCCTTCAGCTGCGTCATGAGGTAGATGCACAGCGCCAGGCCGATCAGCGGCGTGATCGGCACGAGGGGCACCCGGAACTTGCGCTCGAGGTCGGGGTCCGTGCGGCGCAGGACGATGACGCCGATGTTGACCAGCGCGAACGCGAACAGCGTGCCGATGTTGACGAGCTCGGCCAGCGTGGAGAGCGGCACGAGCGCGGCGATGACCGCGATGAGCCCACCGAACAGCAGCAGGCTGTGCTGCGGGACGGCCTTCTTGTTGAGCCGGCCGAAGAACTTCGGGACCAGGCCGTCCCGGGACATCGCGAACATGATCCGCGACTGCCCGTAGAGGATCGTCAGCACGACGCTGGTGATGGCGATGAGCGCGCCGAGCGAGAGGATGTCGCCGGCCCAGGCCAGGCCCGTGCCCTCCTTGATCGCCGTGGTCAGCGGGGAGTTGGAGCCGTCGAGGCTGTCCGCGGGGACCAGCCCGACGGTGATGATCGCGACGATGATGTACAGGACCGTCGCGATGACGAGCGACCCGATGATGGCGATGGGCAGGTCGCGGCTGGGGTTCTTGGTCTCCTCACCCGACGTGGAGACCGCGTCGAAGCCGATGTAGGCGAAGAAGATCAGCGACGCGGCGCTCACGGTCCCGCTGAAGCCCTCGGGCATGAACGGGGTGAAGTGGGAGCTCTTGAACGAGAAGACGCCGACCACGACGAAGAACAGCAGGATGGTCAGCTTGGTGAAGACCATGATGGTGTTGGCCCGCGCGCTCTCGCGCACGCCCGTCACGAGCACCGCCGTCACCGCCAGCACGATGAGGGCCGCGGTGAGGTTGACCTGGCCGCCCATCTCGCCCGGCGGGTTGACGATCGCCTTGGGGAGGTCGATGCCGGCCGCCGACTTGAGCAGGTCGTTCAAGTAGCCGCCCCAGCCCACGGCGACGGTGGCCACCGAGAACCCGTACTCCAGGATGAGGTCCCAGCCGATGATGAACGCGACGAGCTCGCCCATCGTCGCGTAGGAGTACGTGTAGGCCGAGCCCGAGACCGGGATCGACGACGCGAGCTCTGAGTAGGACAGGGCGCTGAACACGCACGTGATCCCGGCGAGCAGGAAGCTCAGGACGATCGCCGGCCCGGAGGTGCCGATCGCCTCGCCGATGATCACGAAGATCCCGGTGCCGATGATGGCGCCGAGGCCGAGGGCGGTCAGGTCGAGCGCGCCGACGGCGCGCTTGAGCCCTCCGCCCTCGGTGTCACCGACGAGCTGGGCGGCGGACTTGCGTGCGAAGGGGCCCGTGGGCGTGGTGTCGGTCGCCATGGCGGACGGTCATCCCCAACTGGGGGTCGCCTGAACCTGACAGGCGGTCCAATCCGCCTACACCACGGGTCCGCGGCGCCCGGCGAGGAAGGCGAGGATCGCCAGGATGGCCACCGCGAAGATGATCGGGTGGATGATGGTGCCGCCCGCGATGGCGACGACGAGCAGGATGATGCCGATGATGAGCCAGAGCATGAGATGGGCCTCCTGGGCCTGTGGGGGAGGCGCCGAGGGGCGCCGGTGGGGCGACCATGGCGGCGGTCCGGCGCCATGTGGGGCCCGGCGGTCGCCGCACCGACGTCCGCGTGCGGACGTCGCCGCGGCGGGGAGCTGACGCGCCCGTGCGCTCGATGAGCCTCCTGGAGGCGGATCCCGACCTGGCCGACCGGCTGCCGGCCGACCAGCGCGACCGCGCCCGCCGCGACGCGCTGGCCACCGTCCGGTCGGTCACCCCGGGCGCCTGGGACGCCGCCGCGGCCGCGGAGCCCGACGTCCACCACCGGGGCTTCCTCGTGGCCTCCGGCCTGCTCACCCGCGAGGTCGACGTGCTCGGGCGCTCCTGCTGCGAGGTCATCGGCCAGGGCGACGTCATGCGGCCCTGGACCTGGGACGACGAGGGCTCCCACGTGCAGGCCGAGGTGGGCTGGGAGGTCTTGGAGCCCGCGACGCTCGTCGTGCTCGACCACGAGCTCGTCATGCGCATCTCGCCCTGGCCGCAGCTCGGGGTGGAGCTCTTCTCGCGTGGGCTGCGCCGCGCCCACCACCTGGCCATCGCGCTGGCCATCGCCCACCACCAGCGCGTGGACGAGCGCCTGTCGCTGACGCTCTGGCACCTCGCGGAGCGCTGGGGCCGCGTGCGCGCCGACGGCGTCGTCGTCGACCTGCCGCTGAGCCACCAGCGCCTCGCCGAGCTCGTCGGCGCCCACCGCCCGTCGGTGACCACGGCGCTCGGCGAGCTGACCCGCGACGGCGCCCTCGCGCGCGACGACGACGGCAGCTGGATCCTGCTCGGCCGGCCCCCGGAGCGCCTCCGCGGTCACCGGCTGGCCGCGGCGATGAGCTAGGCGCCCCGGGGCGCCCGCTGCCGCCGGGAGCGGACCTACGCTGTCCTGATGCCCGAGCTGCGCCTGGATCCCGTCTTCACCCCGGCCGCCGACCAGCCCAAGGCCATCGCGCAGATCTCCGAGGCCGTGCGCAACGGGGACCGCTTCACCACCCTGCTGGGCGCGACCGGCACCGGCAAGACGATGACCATGGCCGGGGTCATGCAGGAGCTCCAGCGGCCCTCGCTGGTGCTCGCGCACAACAAGACGCTGGCGGCCCAGCTGTGCAACGAGTTCCGCTCGCTGTTCCCCGAGGCGGCGGTGGAGTACTTCGTCTCCTACTACGACTACTACCAGCCCGAGGCGTACGTCCCGAGCAAGGACCTCTACATCGAGAAGGACTCCGCGATCAACGAGGAGGTCGACCGGCTGCGCCACGCCGCGACCGCCGCGCTCTTCGCCCGCCGCGACGTGATCATCGTCGCCTCGGTCAGCGCGATCTTCGGCCTGGGCTCACCGGAGACCTACGACCGCAACCTCATCTCGCTCACCCGCGGGGAGGTCGTCGACCGCGACGCGCTGCTGCGCAAGCTCGTCTCCATCCAGTACACCCGCAACGACGTGGCCCTCGGCCGCGGGACGTTCCGGGTGCGCGGCGAGGCGCTGGAGGTCTTCCCCGCCGACGCCGAATCGGCCTACCGCGTGATGATGTTCGGCGACGAGGTGGAGCGCCTGCAGCACTTCGACCCGCTCACGGGCGAGCTGCTGGCCGACGACCTCGAGCACGTGGCCGTCTGGCCCGCCTCCCACTACACGACGGAGGAGGGCATGATGGACCGCGCGGTCGCGGAGATCACCCGCGAGCTCAACGACCGCACCGCCGTGCTGGAGGCCGAGGGCAAGCTGCTGGAGAGCCACCGCCTGCGCCAGCGCACCCAGTACGACCTGGAGATGCTGCGCGAGATGGGCTTCTGCAACGGCATCGAGAACTACTCGGGGATCATGGACGGCCGCGAGCCCGGCGCCCGCCCGTACTGCCTCATCGACTACTTCCCCGACGACTTCCTCTGCTTCCTGGACGAGTCCCACCAGACCGTCCCGCAGATCGGCGGCATGTACGAGGGCGACCGGTCGCGCAAGCAGACGCTGGTCGACTACGGCTTCCGGCTGCCCAGCGCGATGGACAACCGCCCGCAGAAGTTCGACGAGTTCCTGTCCATCACCCCGACGCTCATCTTCGTCTCGGCGACCCCCGGCCAGTACGAGCGCGCGCACTCCGGCAAGGTCGTCGAGCAGATCATCCGCCCGACCGGCGTGGTGGAGCCCAAGATCGACGTCCGCCAGACCAAGGACCAGATCGACGACCTCATGGGCGAGGTCCGCAAGCGCGTGGACAAGGAGGAGCGCGTGCTGGTCACGACGCTCACCAAGAAGATGAGCGAGGACCTCACGGACTACCTGCTGGAGATGGGCTTCCGGGTCCGCTACCTCCATTCGGAGATCGACACGCTCGAGCGCATCCAGATCATCCGCGACCTGCGCCTGGGGGAGTACGACGTGCTCGTCGGCGT
>CAXUES010000188.1:0-5276 GCA_964250185.1 uncultured Solirubrobacteraceae bacterium
CCGGTCGACCTCGGCGAAGGTCAGCGTGCCGCGCTCGTCGATGATCGCCGGCTGGTCGGCGTGCAGCGCCGCGCCGACGGCGTACCCCGCGGCGGCGGTGGGGCCGAAGCGGGCCAGCGCGAGCCCCGCCTGGACCAGCCGGTCGGGCCGGTGGGCCTCCAGCAGCCCGGCGCGCGCGAACGTCCTCGCGGCCAGCGCGCCCGTGCCCAGGAGCTCGACCGCCTTGCCGGGGAGCTGCAGCGCCTCGCTCATCCCGGGATCCCTACCCGATTCAGGGGCCCGGGCGCGTCCAGGTGTCCAGCACCATCAGCGTCTTGGTGCCCGTGATCCGGCCCGAGCGGCGCAGGTGGTCCACCACGCGCTTGAGGTCGGCGATGTCGGCCACGCGGATCCAGGCCAGCGCGTCCGGGTCGCCCGCGGTGGTGAAGATCGCGCGCACCTCCGGGAGGCCCGCGATGCTCGCGGTGATCTCCTCCACCGACGTGCCGCCCGCGAAGCGCAGCTCGGTGAAGGCCTCCAGCGGCCGGCCGAGGCGGTCGTGGTCGACGGTGATCGTGTAGCCCGTGATGACGCCGAGCGCCTCGAGGCGGTCGATCCGCCGCTTGACCGCGGGCGCCGACAGCCCGACGCGGCCGCCGATGTCGGCGAGGGTGCGACGGGCGTCGGCCTCGAGCAGCTCGAGGATCTGGCCGTCGATGGGATCGAGCTCGCGCGCGGGCGCCACAGCGGGCGACCCTACGCGCGCAGCACCGGCAGGGCGAAGGCCGGCGTCGGGAGCGCGGCGACCTCGGGGGCGGCCTCGAGCTCGGCCATGAGCTCGACCCGCCGCGCCCGCCACGCGGCGACGCCGCGCAGCTTGACGTCCTCGTAGCCCCGCACGAGGTCGGGCGACTCGGCCAGCGCGACCACGAGCGCCACGGTCGCCGGGCGCAGGTGCGCGAGGGCGGCGTCGACGGCCGCGACGTGCTCGGCGGGCAGCGCGCGCTCCACCCGGCGGACCGCGGCGCGGCCGAAGGGGTCCAGGGGCGTGCCGCGCAGGCGCTTGAGGTGCGTCAACCCGCGCAGCGCCGGGGTGAACCACGCGCCCAGGGCGATCTTGCGCTCCATCCCCAGCGAGCGCAGCAGCGGCGGCTGGAGCATGATCCTGACCTTCGCGTCCGGGCCGAACTCGTCCTGCAGGCGGGCCTGCTCGATCGTGTCGAGGTGCAGCCGGGCGACCTCGTACTCGTCCTTGTAGGCCAGGAGCTTGTGCAGCGCATGGGCGTGGGCCTGGGCGACCGGGAGGTCGGCGCCGCTCGTCCGCGCGGCCTCGAGCGCCGCGACGCGCGCGACCTCCTCGACGTAGTCCGCCGCGACCCGCTCCGACGAGTGGGCGATGAGCTCGCCGGCGCGGTGGGTCGCGATGCGGCCGAGCTCGCCGTGGTCGAGCCCGGCGGCCCGCACGAGCGCGACGGCGCGCGGGTCGGATCGGGGCGCAGCCCGCTGCGCGGCGGGCGCGGGCGCGGTGGCGGCGAGGACCGCGTCGGCGTCGAGGGCCATCGCGCGGCCCCAGGCGAAGGCGGCCAGGTTCTGCTCCACCCCGGCCCGGTTGAGGCGGATCGCCTCCTCGATGGCCGAGGCGGTCAGCGGCAGGCAGCCGTGCTGGAAGGCGGCGCCGACCAGCAGCATGTTGGCCTGCACGTGGTCGCCGAAGAGGCGCTCGGCGAGCTCGGTGGCGTCGAAGGCGAGCAGCTCGCCGGGAGCCGTGCGCGCCTCGATGCGCTCCAGCGCGCGCCGGACGGGCGGGAACGTCCGCGTCGTGTCGGTGACCATCGCGGCGGTCGGGGTGCGCGTCGTGTCGATGACCGCTCGGGTGCGCTCCGGGTCGCAGACGGCGAGCGTCGCGGGGTCGGCGGCGCCGAGCAGATCGAAGCCCAGCAGCACGTCGGCGCCGCGGGTGCTCGCGCGCAGCTGGCCGGCCACGGGCGCGTCGGCGATGCGCAGGTCGCTGACCACCGGACCGCCCTTCTGGGCAAGGCCGATCTGGTCGACGCCCGCGGCCCAGCGGCCGTCGAGGTGCGCCGCGGTCTGCAGCACGCGCGAGATCGTCACCACGCCGGTGCCGCCGACGCCGGGCATCCGCACGAGCACGTCGCGGCCGGTCCGGGCGGTCGGGTCGCGCAGCACCACGGGCGGCGGGCCGGGCGGCGCGTGGCGGCGGCCCTCCGGCCCCTCCGTCGTGGCCGGGGTGACGAGCACGAACGAGGGGCAGTCGCCCTTCAGGCAGCTGAGGTCTTGGTTGCAGGAGGCCTGGTGGATGCGCGTCTTGCGGCCGAGCTCGGTCGGGACGGGCTGCACCGAGAGGCACGTGGACTTCTCGCCGCAGTCGCCGCAGCCCTCGCACACGCGCTCGTTGATCCACACCTTCTCCCTGGGCGCCTCGAGCTCGCCGCGCTTGCGCATGCGCCGCTCCTCGGTGGCGCAGCGGTCGTCGTGGATGAGCACCGTCACGCCGTCGACGCCGGCCAGCTCCCGCTGGGCGTCCTGGAGGTCGTCGCGGTGGCGCACCGACGCGCTCGCCGCGAGCGTGCGGCCGCGGTAGGTGCCGGGCTCCGGCGAGGTGACGATCGTCCGGGCGACGCCCTCGAGCTCGAGCCAGCGCGTGAGGTCCTCCACCGACAGCCGGCCGACCGCGGTCTGCCCGCCGGTCATCGCGACCGCGTCGTTGTAGAGCAGGCGGTAGGTGATGTGCGCGCCGGCGGCCACCGCGGCGCGGATGGCCAGCGATCCCGAGTGGTGGAAGGTCCCGTCGCCGAGGTTCTGGACGAAGTGCTCCTCGTCGCAGAAGGGCTCCAGCCCGATCCACTGCGCGCCCTCGCCGCCCATCTGCGGCATGCCCAGGAGCTTGCCGCGGCGGTCGCCGCCGTCGATGGCGACCATCGTGTGGCAGCCGATCCCCACGCCGACGAGCTGGTCGGCGTCGGCGCGGGTCGAGGTGTTGTGCGGGCAGCCCGAGCAGAAGTACGGCGTCCGCGCGGGCAGCGGCGCGGCGGTGGCGGGCCGCAGGACCTCCTCGAGGTGGTCGAGGTGGCGCAGCGCGCGCTCGGGGAGGTCGGCGGGCTCGAGCACCCGGCCCAGGGCGCGGGCGACGTCGTCGGCGCCCAGCGCGGAGCGCAGGCTGAGCAGCGGGCGCCCGGCGGCGTCCTCCTTGCCGAGCACGAGCGGGGCGTCGGCGACCCGGTAGAGCGCGTCGCGGACGAGGGGCTCGAGGAACGGGAGCTTGTCCTCCACGACCAGGACGGTGTGGACCCCGGCGAGCTGCGCGTGCAGCTCCGCGCGATCCAGCGGCCAGGGCATCATGAGCCGCACGAGGCGCAGGCCGAGCGCGTCGAGCGCCTCGGGCGTGCCGAGGCCCAGGTCGTCCAGGGCCCGCAGCACGGCCTGGAAGCCCAGCCCCGCGCCGACCACGGCGACGCGCGGGCGGGCGGGCTCGTGGACGACGCGGTTCAGCCGCGCGGCGCGGGCGTAGGCGCGGGCGGCGTCCAGGCGGGCACCGAGCTGGTCGGCCTCGGCGTCGAGGTTGGCCGGCGGCAGGAGCACGGGCGGCTCGTGGGCGGCGCGCGTCGGCAGGCGCGGGACGCGATCGTGCATGCCGGTCACGTCGACGGTGGCGGTCGCGTCGGCGAGGTCGGCCACGACCTTGATCGCCGACCACAGGCCGCTGTGGCGCGACAGCGCGGTGGCGTGCAGGCCGGCCTCGAGCAGCTCCCCCACGTCGCCCGGCGCGAGGACCGGGACCACGAGGCTGCGGCACATCGGCTCGCAGGAGCTCGGCACGGTGGAGGACTTGCTCGCCGGGTCGTCGCCGACGATGGCGGTGGCGCCACCGAGCGGCGCGGTGCCGGTGAGGTTGCCGTGGCGGACGGCGTCGGCGGCGCGGTCGAAGCCCGGGCTCTTGCCGAACCACCACGCGGCGACGCCCTCGTGGCGGCGGCCGTCCAGGCTGCCGAGCAGCTGCGTCCCGGCCACGGAGGTCGCGGCGAGCTCCTCGTTGAGGCCCGGGCGGAAGACGATCCCCTCGGCGTCGAGGTGGCGCCGCGCGCGGACGAGCTCCTGGTCGAGGCCGCCGAGCGGGGAGCCCTGGTAGCCCGAGACGAAGCCGCCCGTGTCCACGCCGAGCTCCGCGTCGCGCCGGCGGACGTCGAGCATGACGCGCACGAGGGCCTGGATGCCGCTGAGGGCGATGCGCCCCTCCCGCTGGACGTAGCGGTCCTCGAGCGAAGCCATGCCACGCAGCTTGGCGGTGGGAGCAGACGACAGACAAGGGCATCACCGTCGAACGTCGCGCCCGCGCAACGGATCGCCGCGCAGACGGCCGAGGACCGTCACTGACCGACGCCGTGTCAGGCGGTGCGGATGGCGCGCCCGTCCTGATCGGCAGCGCGCGGCACGAGCGTGCAGGTCACCGCGCCGATGACCAGGCGCTCCGTCTGGCCCGGCCGCAGGTCGCCGGCCCGGCCGGCGGCGTGGCGGCGCTGCTCGAGCGACGGCGGGCGCTGGCCGAGCACCCGGGAGCCGAACTCGCCGGCGCGGGCGCGCAGGGAGCGCACCGCGCCGGAGCGCTCGAGCTGCCAGCCCGCGCCCACGAGCTGCTGGCCGTGCCAGAGCTCCCAGCGCCAGCGCACGAACGGCACCCGACCGGCGGGTAGCGCCTTGAGGACGTAGCCGAACTGCAGGCCCTGGACGGTCGGGAACATCGACCCAGGACGATAGGCGCCGATCAGGCGTCCCGCGAGGGCATGCCCCCGCGCGCGCCTGCGACCGTCGTCGAGCGGCTCGCCGCGGCGACCGCCGCCCCGACGGCGGGCAGGAGCTCCTCGCCGGCGGCCAGGCCCGCGGCGAGCACGCCCACCAGCGTGTCGCCTGCGCCCGTGGCGTCGACGATCCGCAGGCCGGTGGGCGCGGGCACCCGGTGGGCGGCGCCGTCGGCGTCCACCACGAGGGCGCCCTCCGCGCCGAGGGTGACGACCACCGCTCCGCCCGTCCGCTCGCGCAGGGCGCGTGCCGCGCCCTCCGGGTCGTCCGCCACGCCGGAGAGCACGGCCGCCTCCCCCGCGTTCGGGCACAGCAGCGTGCCGGGCGGCAGGCCGTCGGGGAGCGGGCGCGCCGGCGCAGGGACGAGCAGCACCACCCAGCCGGCGGCCGCGCCCGCCCGCGCGGCGGCGACCACCGCGGCGTCGGGCACCTCGAACCCGGTCAGCACGACGCCGGCCGGGCCCTCCGGCCGCCACCCGTCG
>CAXUES010000188.1:5286-6198 GCA_964250185.1 uncultured Solirubrobacteraceae bacterium
CCTGGTTCCCGGGCGGGGAGGCCAGCCGTGCGCGCCGATCCTGGAGCGGATGGCCCCGGACGCGACGCTGATCTGGTTGTCGCCGTCGGCGTCGACGGCGATCAACGCGACGCCCGTGGGCGCGTCGACGACCGCCACGTCCCCGACGTCGACGCCCTCGGCCCGCAGCGCCTCGAGCGCCGCCGCGCCGCCCGCGTCGTCGCCGACGGCGCCCACCATGGTCACGGCAGCGCCCCAGCGCGCCGCGGCCACCGCCTGGTTGGCGCCCTTGCCGCCGGGGTGCGAGGCGTAGCGGCCGCCGGTCACGGTCTCCCCCGCGGCCGGCAGCGTGGCCGCGGTCACGACGTGGTCGACGTTGACCGATCCGACGACGGCGACGCGGCTGGCCTGGCGGCTGGTGACCACGGCCCGCTCCTACCCTGGACGGTCGTGTCCGCGTCCCCGTCGCAAGCGTCGCCGCCCCACGGCTCCGACGCCCTCGCGGAGCGCCTCGCCGAGCTGACGCTGCACGACGAGGACCGCCTCTCCCGGCGCCTGCAGCGCCTGGGCGCCACCCGCGACCCCGCCCGGCGCGGCGAGGAGCTCGAGCGGCTCCTGGCGGAGGTGGCCGGCGCGGAGGAGCGCGTGGCCCGCCGCCGCGCCTCGGTGCCGCCGGTGAGCTACCCGCCCGAGCTGCCGGTCTCGCTGCGCCACGACGAGCTGCTGGAGACCATCCGCGACCACCAGGTCGTCGTCGTCGCGGGCGAGACCGGCTCGGGCAAGACGACGCAGATCCCCAAGCTCTGCCTGGAGCTCGGCCGGGGCGTGCGCGGCGCCATCGCCCACACGCAGCCCCGGCGGATCGCGGCGCGGACCGTCGCCGAGCGCATCGGCTCCGAGCTCGGCGTCGGCCTCGGCGACGCCGTGGGCTAC
>CAXUES010000189.1:0-6131 GCA_964250185.1 uncultured Solirubrobacteraceae bacterium
CCCGAGGGCCGCGACGTCGCCGTGGGCGAGCCGGGGGAGATCGTCCACCGCTCCCCGCACGCGACCCTGGGCTACCTCGACGACCCCGAGCGGACCGCGGAGGCCTTCCGCGGCGGCTGGTTCCACTCCGGCGACCTCGGCGTCCTCGACGAGGAGGGCTACCTCACGGTCGTCGACCGCATCAAGGACATGATCAAGACGGGCGGGGAGAACGTCGCCTCGCGCGAGGTCGAGGAGGCGCTCTACGGCCATCCCGCGGTGGCCGAGGTCGCCGTGGTCGGCCTGCGCCACCCGACGTGGATCGAGGCCGTGGTGGCGCTCGTGGTGCTCCGCCCCGACGCCGCCGCCGGCCCGGAGGAGCTGCGCGCGCACGCCCGTCAGACGCTGGCGGGCTTCAAGGTCCCGAAGGTCGTCCAGGTCGTCGACGCGCTGCCCAAGAACCCGAGCGGCAAGGTCCTCAAGCGCGACCTGCGCGAGGCGTGGGCGCACCTCGCGGACAGCATCTAGCCCCGTAGGCTCGCGGCCATGCTCGCCGTCACCTGCACGTCCCAGTCGGCCGACGACCCGCTCAGCGGCCTCACGGTCGGCGAGCGGCCCGACCCGGAGGCCCGCGAGGACTGGGTCCGCGTGCACGTGCAGGCCTGCGCGCTCAACCACCACGACCTCTGGTCGCTGCGGGGCGTCGGCCTGGCCGCCGACTGCCTGCCGATGGTCCTGGGCTGCGACGCGGCCGGGGTCCTGGACGACGGCACCGAGGTCGTCGTGCACGCCGTGGTCGGCGAGGGCGACGACGAGACGCTGGACCCCAAGCGGACGCTGCTCAGCGAGCTGCACGACGGGACCCTGGCCGAGCAGGTGCTCGTGCCGGCGCGCAACGTCCTGCCCAAGCCGCTGGAGCTCTCCTTCGAGGAGGCGTGCTGCCTGCCGACGGCGTGGCTGACGGCCTACCGGATGCTCGCCACGCGCTCCGGCCTGACCGGCCCGGGCCGCGTGCTCGTGCAGGGCGCGGGCGGCGGCGTGGCCACGGCGGCGATCGTCATCGCCAAGGCGCTCGGCCACGAGGTGATCGCCACCTCGCGCGACGAGGCCAAGCGCGCCGCCGCGCTCCAGCTCGGCGCCGACGAGGCCGTCGAGTCGGGCGCGCGCCTGTCGGCCAAGGTCGATGCGGTCATCGAGACGGTGGGGGAGGCGACGTGGGGCCACTCGCTGCGCTCGCTGAAGCCCGGCGGCACCGTGGTGGTCTCCGGCGCGACCTCGGGTCCCAACCCGCCCGCCGACCTCAACCGCGTGTTCTTCCTGCAGCTCTCCGTCGTCGGGTCGACGATGGGCACGCGCGACGAGCTCGAGGCGCTCATGGCGCTGCTGGCCCGCACGCAGACCAAGCCGCTCATCGCCGACGTCCGCCCGCTGTCCGACGCGCGCACGTCGTTCGAGAAGATGGCCACCGGCGACGTCATCGGCAAGCTCGTCCTGACGACCTCCTAGGCGTCAGATCTGCGCCAGCGGGCATCTGGACGCCATGTCCACGCCCGCTCGCGTCGTCCTCGTCGGCTTCGACGCCTCGCCGCCGGCCCACGCGGCGGTGCGCGTGGCCGCCGGGCTGGCGGGTCCGGGCGGGCAGGTCCACGTCCTGCACTCCGTCCACCCGCTGGCCGAGTGGGCGACGATCGAGGCCTCCAGCGCCGGCGTGGACCCGCGCGAGCAGGCCCGCCAGCGCGCGCAGGGCGAGCGCGTGCTCGAGCAGCTGGACCGGACGGGCCTCGACGGCGTCGAGGTCCGCACGTCGCTCGTGGGCGGCAACCCCGCGCGGGCGCTGGACCGCCAGGCCCGCGAGGACGGCGCCGACATGATCGTCGTCGGCGCGGGCCGCGGGGTCGTGCGCGGCCGGGTCGCCCTGGCGCTCGTCCGCCAGGCCGACCGGCCGGTGGTCGTCGTCCCGACCTGAGGCCGGGCGCCCGACCTAGGTGGGCTCCTCGATCTTCCCCTCGCCGGGGATGATCGGGTTCACGCGGCCGGGATCGGACGTCGTGGCGCCGGCGCCCGCGCCGAGGTCCCGCGAGCCCTCGGGCCGCGCGTCGGACCCCGCCTCGACGTCGTCCTCGTCGCCGTCGCCGGACATGATGCTCTCGATGGCGTCCTCCTCGGCGAGCTCCGTGGCGCTCGTCTCCTGCTCGTGCTCGGCCTCGGGGTGGAGGTCGTCGGACTCTTCGGTGCTCATGTCCGGACGGGTGCCCGGGATCACCGCGATGTAGCCCTCGCACATGCTCCCCGGGGGTATGCAGGGCCGGTGCTAATCTGCGTGCAGTCAACTGAGATCTTCTTCTCGGAGAGGCCTAGCCCACATGCCCCAGCCCCCCTTCTCGCAGCCCTCGCCCGACCAGACGCCGTGCACCGTGTGCGAGATGCGTCCCGCCGTGACGCGCATCGCCTACCAGGCCGGATCCCGTCGCGGCACCGCCGACCTGTGCGAGGTCTGCGCCGCCGACGCCATGCAGGGCAACGACCCGCGCGTGAGCGCCGCCGCCCGCGGCGAGCTCCCCGGCCAGCCCAACCACGTCCCGTTCGGGTCGGTGGACGAGGACGCGTCGGCCACCCCGGCGCTCGACGAGTTCTCCCGCGACCTCACCGAGGACGCCCGCGAGGGCCGCGTCGACCCGGTCATCGGCCGCGACAGCGAGGTCGAGCAGGTCATCGAGGTGCTCGCGCGCCGCCGCAAGAACAACGCCGTGCTCATCGGCGAGGCGGGCGTCGGCAAGACCGCGATCGCCGAGGCGCTCGCGCTGCGCATCGCCTCCGGCGACGTCCCCGAGACGCTCGAGGGCGTCCGCCTGGTCACCCTGGACCTCGCCGGCATGATCGCCGGCGCCCAGTACCGCGGCCAGTTCGAGCAGCGCTTCAAGCAGGCGCTGGAGGAGGTCGCCGACTCCGACGGCCAGATCGTCGTCTTCCTCGACGAGATCCACACCATCCTGGGTGCGGGCAACGCCGAGGGCGCCATGGACGCCGCCAACATGCTCAAGCCGCTGCTCGCCCGCGGCGAGGTCCGCCTCGTCGGCGCGACCACGCTGGCCGAGTACCGCTCGATCGAGCGCGACTCCGCGCTGGCCCGCCGCTTCTCGGCGATCCACGTCGACGAGCCCTCGGTGGACGACACCGTGGCGATCCTCCGCGGCCTGCGCGCGGTCTACGAGCAGCACCACGGCGTCGCCATCGCCGACGAGGCGCTGGAGGCCGCGGCCCGCCTGAGCGACCGCTACGTCACCGACCAGCAGCTGCCCGACAAGGCCATCGACCTCGTCGACCAGGCCTCGGCGCGCCTGCGCCTGCACGGCGGCGCCGCCGCCCGGTCGGAGGCCGCCGTGGCCCAGGCCGAGCTCGACGCGGCCCGCACCGCCAAGGACACCGCGGTGCGCGACGAGCGCTACGAGGACGCCGCGGGCCACAAGGTCGAGGTGGAGCGCCTGGAGGCCCGCGTGGCCGAGCTGCGCGCCGCCGAGGGCGAGGCCGTCGCGACGGTCACCCACATCGGCCCGACCGGCCTGCCGACCGTCACCGAGACCGACGTGGCCGCGGTCATCGCGTCGCGCACCGGCATCCCGGTGGGCGAGCTCGTCGCCGCCGAGCTGGAGCGCCTCGGCGAGCTGGAGGCCGACCTCCACGCCCGCGTGATCGGGCAGGAGCAGGCCGTCGGCCTCGTGGCCGACACCGTCCGCCGCGCCCGCGTGGGCCTGGCCGACGCCGACAAGCCGCTGGGGAGCTTCCTGTTCCTCGGCCCGACCGGCGTCGGCAAGACCGAGCTGGTCAAGGCGCTGGCCGAGCGGCTCTTCGCCACCGAGAAGGCGCTCGTGCGCATCGACATGTCGGAGTTCCGCGAGCCGCACACGGTCGCGCGGCTCATCGGGTCGCCCCCCGGCTACGTCGGCTACGGCGACGGCGGGCAGCTCACCGAGCCCGTGCGCCGGCGCCCGTACTCGGTCGTCCTGCTCGACGAGGTGGAGAAGGCGCACCCCGACGTGTGGAACGTCCTCCTGCAGCTCATGGACGACGGCCGCCTCACCGACGGCGAGGGCCGGACGGTCGACTTCACCAACACGGTGGTGGTCATGACGTCCAACCTCGGCGGCGGGCGCTCCAAGCGCGGCGTGGGCTTCGGTGCCAGCACCGAGACGTCCTTCGCCGACAGCGAGCGGATGGTCGCGGCCGCGAGGTCCGCGTTCCTGCCGGAGTTCCTCAACCGCATCGACGAGGTCTTGACCTTCGACGCGCTCAGCGCGCCGCAGATCGAGTCGATCGCCTCGCTGGTCGTCGCCCGGGTCGCCGAGCGGCTGCGCCTGGAGCGCGGCATCGAGCTCGAGGTCACGCCGGAGCTCGTCTCGCGGCTGGGCCGCGAGGGCTTCGACGAGGAGCTCGGCGCCCGTCCGCTCAACCGCCACGTGCGCCGCACGCTGGAGCGCGAGCTGACCCAGGCGATCCTCGACGGCCGCCTGGCCGACGGCGCCCACGTCACCGCGCGCGACGCGGCCGACGGGACCGCCATCGAGCTGGTCGTCGACGAGGGCGCGCCCGTGCAGCAGGCCTGGCCGCAGGCCGCGTAGGGAAGCGACTCCGCCCGCCGCCCGGCCTCACCTCCGGGCGGCGGACCGTCGATGGGCACGGATGTCCCACCCCAGGGCGCTCGACGCCCCTGCCCTCCGGGTGGGCGGCGCGGTGGTGCTCACGCTCAACGCCGTGCTGCTGACGGGCGGTCTGCTGCTGGCGCCGCACGGCGCGGACTGGGCCGGGTGGGCCCCGGTCCTCGGCCTCCTGCCCCCGGCGCTGGCCTGCGGGGCGCGCGCCGTGCTCGGCGGACCCCGGCGCGGCGGCGCCGCCTGGCTCGCCGCCGCCATCGCGTGCTTCCTCGTCGGGAGCCTGGTGTTCAAGGCCCCGACGGGGCCCGACGCCGGCGTCATCTCGCCCGCGGACGTCGCCTACCTCGCCTTCTACCCCTGCGTCGCGATCGGTGGGCTGTCGCTCGTGCGCGGGGAGGGCCGCTCCACGATGCGGGGCCTGTGGCTGGACGCGGCGCTCGGCGCCGCGGGCGCGGCGACGGTGCTGGCCCTCGTCCTGCGCCGCCTGCTGACCCGCGGGGGGTCATCCATGGCCACCACGGTGGTCAGCGCGATCTACCCCGTGGGGGACATCGTCCTCGTCGCGGCGGGGCTCGGCGTCGTCGCGGTGCTCGGCCGGGGCGGCGGGCGCATGTGGGGCTGGCTCGTGGGCGGGACCATGGTCTTCGGCGCGGCCGACGTCTTCTACGCCACGCAGGTGGCCGAGGGCACCTACGTCGCCGGGACGGCGTGGAGCGCGCTGTGGCTCATCGGCCTGACGATCGTCGCGCTCGCGCTGTGGCAGCCGGCGCGGCCGGTCCACCCGGAGCGCGGGCGCACCTCCTCGAAGGTCCTGGTCGTCCCGACGCTGGCCACCGTGGCCGCGGTCCTCACGCTCTGGTCCTCCGACCGCGTCCTGCACAGCGCCCTCGCCGACGGGCTGGCGCTCTGCACGCTGCTGCTCGCCGGCGCCCGCGTGCGGATGGGCTTCCTGCAGGTCCAGCGGCTCGCCGACGCCCAGCGCCAGGCGCTGACCGACGAGCTCACCGGCGTCGGGAACCGCCGCGCGCTCTTCGAGCAGGGCGCCGCGCGCCTGCGCGCCGCCGACGACGAGCAGTGCTTCGCGCTGCTGCTCTTCGACCTCGACGACTTCAAGGACGTCAACGACGGCTTCGGCCACCCGGCCGGCGACGAGGTCCTGCGCGAGGTCGCGCGGCGGCTCTCGGAGCGCCCGGGCGCCACCGACCTGCTGGTTCGCCTGGGCGGCGACGAGTTCGCGCTGCTCTTCACACCGGGCGCCGACCGGGACGGGCTCGAGACGGCGCTGGCGATCTGCGACCGGCTCCTGCCGCCGGTCCTCGTCGAGGGCACCCGCCTGCGCGTCGGGTCCAGCGGCGGCCTGGCCGAGATGCCGGCCGCGGAGGCCGACGTCACCGAGCTGCTGCGGCGCGCGGACGTCGCGCTGTACGAGGCCAAGCGCTCCGACGCGCGCGTCGAGCGCTACGACCCGCTCCTCGACGAGGCCAACCACGCCCGCCTGACGAT
>CAXUES010000190.1:0-1001 GCA_964250185.1 uncultured Solirubrobacteraceae bacterium
CTCAAGGTCGACCGCTCGTTCCTCGGCCGGGTGCCGGAGGACCCGCAGGCGACCGCCGTCGTGGCGGCGATCCTCGCGCTCGGCCGCGCCGTCGGCATGGCCGTCGTGGTCGAGGGGGTCGAGACGGAGCAGCAGCTCGCCTTCCTCCACGGCCAGGGCCACCCGCTCATCCAGGGCTTCCTGCTCGGCCGGCCGGTGCCCGCCGCCGAGCTCGTCGCCCACCTCCCCGTCCCGGTGCCCTCATGATCCTCGCCCAGTCCCGCTCCCTGTCCGAGATCACCCGCGAGCTCGACTCGACCTGGGTCATCGTCGCCGGCGTCCTGGTGATGTTCATGCAGGCCGGCTTCGCCTGCCTGGAGATCGGCTTCTCGCGCGGCAAGAACGTCGGCGCGGTCGTCGCCAAGGTCCTGGTCAACTTCTCGGTGGTCACCGTGATGTGGTGGGCGGTGGGCTTCGCCATCGCCTTCGGCAGCGGGGCGCTCCTGGCCGGCGACTCGGGGTGGTTCCTCCACGTCGGGCAGTCGATCGACACGGGCAGCGCGGTGATGGGGCAGCTGGACGGGGCGGGCAGCGCCTTCGCCTTCTTCCAGCTCGTCTTCTGCGCGGTCTCGCTGTCGATCGTGTGGGGCACGACGCTCGAGCGCTGCCGCTTCGTCGCCTACCCGATCTACGGCGTCGTCTTCGCGGGGGTCATCTACCCGCTGGTCGCCCACTGGATCTTCGGGGGCGGGCTGCTCGGGCACGTCGGCGCGGGCATGCAGGACTTCGCCGGGTCGACCGTCGTGCACCTCACGGGCGCGACGGGCGGCCTCGCGGCGCTGCTGCTGCTCGGCCCGCGCGACGGCAAGTACAGCCGCGAGGGGCGCCCCCGGGCCATCCCGGGGCACTCCATGCCGATCTTCGGCCTCGGCGTGCTCATCCTCTGGCTCGGGTGGTTCGGCTTCAACGCGGGCTCCACGCTCTCCACCGTGGGCAGCCGCTTCGCCGAGGTCGCCTTCGTG
>CAXUES010000190.1:1011-3165 GCA_964250185.1 uncultured Solirubrobacteraceae bacterium
ACGAACCTCGCGGCGGCGGCGGGCGTGCTCGGCGCCGGGGTGACGACCTACGCGATCACCCGGCGCGTGGACGTCGGCATGGTCGGCAACGGCGCGATCGCGGCGCTCGTGGCCATCACGGCCCCGTCGGGGTTCGTCGAGTTCTGGGCCGCGCCGATCATCGGCGGGGTGGCCGGCGTCCTGGTCGTCGTGTCGGTGCTGGCCATCGACAAGGTCCTCGACGACCCGGTCGGCGCGCTCTCCGCCCACGGCGTCGCGGGCATCTGGGGCACGCTGAGCTGCGGGCTGTTCTCCTCCCCGCGCCTAGCGGACGCGCCCGGGGCGCCGGGCCAGGCCGGGCTCTTCTACACCGGCTCCCTCGGGCAGCTCGGCATCCAGGCCGCCGGGGTCCTGACGGCGTTCGTGGTCGTCTTCGCCCTCTCCTACGTCACGTTCGCGGCGATCAAGGCGACGGTGGGGCTGCGGGTGTCCCCGGAGGAGGAGCGCGAGGGCCTCGACATCGCCGAGCACGGCATGTACGGCTACCCCGAGCAGTTCATCAGCGCCAGCGGTGCCGACGACGAGCTGCTCGCGCTGCTCTCCCGGACGCGCCGCCCGGGCGGTGGCTAGAAGCCGCGGTCGAGCACGACGCCGACGCCGACGAGGACCGTCGCGAGCATGTGCAGCTGCGCCAGCGCAGGGGTGAGGCCCTCGTGGAGCGCGCTCGTCGCCGTGCGGGCGTGGCCGAGGGCGATCGGCAGGGCGAGGAGCACGAGCAGCGCCCAGGCGCCCAGCACGCCGGCGAGGACGAGCACGACGGGCGCCACGAAGGCGAGGCCGAGCGAGAGGGCGATGAGGCGGGCGGCCCAGGGCTCCCCGAGGCGCACGGCGAGCGTGCGGACCCCGGCGGCGGCGTCGTCGGCGATGTCGTTGGCGTTGTTGGACTGCAGCACGGCGAGGATCAGGAAGCCGGGCACGAAGCCGACGCAGAAGGCCACGGCGTCGAAGGCGTCGCCGGTGAGGGCGGTGTAGGCGCCCTGCGTGAGCAGGGGGCCCATGAGGAAGACGATGAACGGATCGCCCAGGCCGACGTACTTGAACGGGTGCGGCCCGCCCGTGTAGAGCCAGCCGCCGAGGATCCCCAGCGCGCCGTAGATCAGCAACCACCACGTGCTGAGCAGGCAGAGCACGATCCCGAGCGCGAAGGCGGCGACGAAGAGGCCCGTGTAGAGGCGCCGGCCCTGCTCGATCGACAGGGCGCCGCTCAGGAAGACCTGCGAGTTCTCCACCTTGTCCGTGCGCACGTCGACGCCGTTGGCGAAGTCCTCCACCTCGTTGCAGGCGTCGGTGCCGGCGTGGACGAGGAGGACCGCGAGCAGGACGACCGGCAGCAGCGCGAAGCGCGCGCCGTCGATGCCGAGGGCCACGAGGCAGCCCATGAGCGCGGGCACCACGGAGGTGGGGAGGTAGAGCGGGCGGCACGCCGCGATCGCCGAGCTGAGGTAGGTGGGCGTCGGCGCGCCGAGCGCAGGGGAGCTCATCTGGAGGGGTACGTGCCCCGTGGGACTCCGGCCTATGCTCGCCCGCGATGAGCGCCGCGCCCGATCCGACCGCCTACGCCACCGCCCTGCAGGACGTGCTCGAGCGCGCGCTCGCCGAGGACGTCGGCACCGGCGACGTCACCGTCGCGGCCACGGTGCCGCCCGGCACCACCGCGGTGGCGACGCTCACCCAGAAGGCGCCGGGGGTCATCGCCGGCCTGGCCGCCGCGGAGGCGACCTTCCGCTCGCTGGACCTCGACTGCGCCTTCGAGCCGCTCGTCGGCGAGGGGGAGTGGCGCGAGGGCGGCCCGGTGCTACGGGTCACCGGCGACGCGGGCGCGCTGCTGACGGCGGAGCGCACCGCGGTGAACCTCGTGGGCCGCCTGTCGGGCGTCGCCACGCTCACCCACCGCTACGTCGAGGCGGTCGCCGGGACCGGCGCGACGATCCTCGACACCCGCAAGACGACGCCGGGCCTGCGGATCCTCGAGAAGGCCGCGGTGCTGACGGGCGGCGGCGCCAACCACCGCACGGGCCTCTACGACATGGTCCTCATCAAGGAGAACCACGCGGCGATGGCCGGCGGGGTCGGAGCGGCCGTCCGCCAGGCCCGCGAGCGCTACCCCGGGGTGCC
>CAXUES010000190.1:3175-6120 GCA_964250185.1 uncultured Solirubrobacteraceae bacterium
CCGACCTCCCGCTGGAGGTCGAGGTGCGCGACATGGACGAGCTCGAGGAGGCGCTGCTGGCCGAGGCGCCGATGGTCCTGCTCGACAACATGGACCCGGCGCAGCTCGCCGAGGCGGTGCGCCGCGTGGCGGGCCGCGCCAGGACCGAGGCGTCGGGCGGCGTGAGCCTCGAGACGGTCCGGGCGGCGGCCGAGGCGGGGGTAGACTTCATCTCGGTCGGGGCCCTCACCCATTCCGCCCCGGCGCTGGACCTGTCCCTGATCCTGGAGCTGGCGCGATGAGCCTGTCCCTCCCGATGGTGCCGGATGTCAGCGCTGACGCAGCGCTCACCGCGGAGGAGATCTCCGCGCTGCAGGCCGAGGTCCGCGCGCTGGCCGCGCAGCGCGGCGCGGTGATCCTCGCCCACAACTACCAGCTGCCCGAGGTGCAGGACGTCGCCGACTACGTCGGGGACTCGCTCGGCCTGTCGATCCAGGCGGCCCGCACCGACTCGGAGATCATCGCCTTCTGCGGCGTGCACTTCATGGCCGAGACGGCCTCGGTGCTCTCGCCGGAGAAGACCGTGCTCATCCCGGACACCGACGCGGGCTGCTCGCTGGCCGACTCGATCGATCCCGGCCAGCTGCGTGCCTGGCAGGCCCAGCACCCCGGCGCCATCACGGTGATGTACGTCAACACGACCGCCGAGGTCAAGGCGCTCACCGACTACTGCGTGACGAGCGCCAACGCCGTGGCCGTCGTGGAGCACATCGTGCGCGAGCACGGCCCGGAGCAGGTCATCCTCTTCGGCCCGGACATGTTCCTCGGGGCCTACGTCGCCAAGACCGCGACCGGCCTGGACCGGTCCCGCTTCCACGTGTGGGACGGCGAGTGCCACGTCCACGCGGGGATCCGCCCCGACGACATCACGCGCACCCGCGCCGAGCACCCGGGGGCGGACTTCATCATCCACCCGGAGTGCGGCTGCTCGACCTCGGTCATGGAGTACGTGGCCGCGGGCGACATCGACACGAGCGGCGTCCACATGCTCTCCACGGGCGGGATGCTCGACTACGCGCGCTCCGCCGCGGGCCACGGTGGCACGACGATCATGGCCACCGAGACGGGCATGCTCCACCAGCTGCGCCTCGCCGCGCCCGACGTCGACTTCGTCGCCGCCAACGAGCGCGCGGCCTGCGTCTACATGAAGATGATCACGCTGCCGAAGCTGCGCGACTGCCTGCGCGACCTCACCGGCGTGGTGCAGGTCCCGGAGGAGATCGCCTCGCGGGCGAAGCTGCCGATCGAGCGCATGGTGGCGATCACGTGAGCGCCGCGGCGCGCGCCCAGGCGCTGCAGGCGCTCCACGTCCCGGGCGACCCGCTCGTGCTGACCAACGTGTGGGACGCCGCGAGCGCCCGCGCGGTCCTCTCCACGGGCGCCCCCGCCCTGGCCAGCGCGTCGCACGCGATCGCCGCGATGCGCGGCCTGCCCGACGGGGGCGTGATCGGCCTGGACGCGATGCTCGAGTCGGTGGGCTGGATCGTCGGCGAGGCCGGCGACGTGCCGGTCAGCGCCGACCTCGAGTCGGGCTACGGCGACGCGGGGGAGGCCGTCCGCCGGGCGATCGCCGTCGGCGTCGTCGGCGCGAACCTCGAGGACGGCCGCGCGCCGCGCGACGAGGCGGTCGCCGCCGTGCGCGCCGCGGTCGCGGCAGGGGAGGCCGAAGGCGTGCCGTTCGTGCTCAACGCGCGCACGGACGCGTTCGTGAAGGGCGAGGGATCCCCGGAGGACCGCCTCGCCGAGGCGATGGACCGCGCCCGCGCGTTCGCCGAGGCGGGCGCGCCGTCGATCTTCGTGCCGGGCGCCCGCGAGGCGGGCGACATCGAGGCGCTCGTGGACGCCTGCGAGGGCGTGCCGCTCAGCGTCATCGTCGGCCCGGGCTCATTGACGCGCACGGAGCTTGCCGAGATCGGCGTGGCCCGCATCTCCGTCGGGCCGTGGTCGCAGCGCCACGTGCTCGACGCCCTGGCCGCGCTGGCCGGGCGGATGACGCGCGGCGACGGCACGATGCCGGAGATCGACGGCTCGCGGTCGGACGCCGTCGCCAACTTGGTCCCGAACTCGCCGAGCAGCACCGGGGCGATGTCGAGCGTGAGCTCGTCGAGCACGCCGGCGGCGAGGGCCTGGCGGACGGTGGCCGCGCCGCCCGCGATGCGGACGTCCCCGTCGCCCGCGGCGGCTCGCGCCCGGGCGTAGGCGGCGTCGAAGCCCTCGGTGACGAAGTGGAACGTCGTCCCGTCGAGCTCGAGCGGCTCGCGCGCGTGGTGGGTGAGCACGAAGACCGGCGCGTGGTAGGGCGGCTCGTCGCCCCACCAGCCGCGCCAGTCGCCCGTCCACGGCCCGCGGACGGGGCCGAACATGTTGCGGCCCATGACGTAGGCGCCGCGTGGGGCGTGCATGTCGGCGGCCATCGTGGCGTGGGCCGGGTCGATGTCGCCGAGGTGCCACGTGTGGATCACCATGGCGTCGCGGCCCATCGGGTGCTCCTCGCTCTGGTCGGGCCCGGCGAGGAACCCGTCGAGCGACACGGTGACGTGCGCGTCCGTGCTCATCGCAGGCCGTCGAGGACCTTGGCCACGCGGCGGTCGCGCGTGGCGTCGGCCTTCGCGTCGGCGACGGAGCGGGCGTGCTCCTTGCGGCGGCTCGGCGCGAGCGCGTCGAACGCGGCCCGCGCCTCGGGGTCGGCGTCGAGGGCGGCCTGGAGCGCCGGGGGGACGTCGACCGCGCGCGGCGCGGCGTCGAGCGCGACGTGCACCTCGACCTCGTCGCCGGCCTCCGCACCGACCTGCGTGCGGACGGCCCTGTTGAGGCCGAGGAGGTGCTCGCCGCCCATCCGCGTCACCTGCCCCCGCCACGTCTCGCCGTGGATCGTCGCGGCGACGGGGAAGCGCTTGGCGCCCTCC
>CAXUES010000191.1:0-6116 GCA_964250185.1 uncultured Solirubrobacteraceae bacterium
GCGCGGCTCGCTGACGACGTCGCCGCCTGCCTGACCCTGCTGGGAGCCAAAACCGCCGCCGCGTTTGATCTGGGGGCTGTCTGCTCCGGGTTCGCGTATGCGCTCCATGTGGCCGCGCAGATGGTCATCAGCGGCGCGAACCGCCGCGTGCTGGTCATCGGGGCGGAAACCCTTTCCCGCGTCACCAACTGGGACGACCGCAGCACCGCCGTTTTATTCGGCGATGGGGCGGGGGCGGTGGTCCTCGAAGCCGAGGACGGCGGAGGTCGGCAGGTCGACGAGCGGTTGGTAGGCCAGCTCGATCTGCCCGCGGTCGACGGCCTGGCGCAGGTCGGCCTCCAGCTCGAGCCGGTCCAGCGCCTCCTCCTCCATCTCCGGGGCGAAGGTCGTGGTGCGCCCCCGTCCCGTCGCCTTGGCGCGGTGCAGCGCGAGGTCGGCGGCGCGCAGCAGGTCGCGGGCGTCGCTCCCGTCGCTGTGGGCGATGCCGATGCTCGCGCCGCCCGGCACGGCGCGCCCGGCGATCACCACGGGCTCCTGGAGGTGGCGCAGGACCCGGGCCGCGGTCCGCTCGGCGTCCTGCGCGGAGCCCACGTCCTCCAGCAGCAGCGCGAACTCGTCGCCGCTCAGGCGCGCGGCCGTGCCGCCCGCGCCCACCGCGAGGCGCAGCCGCCGCGCGGTCACGCGCAGGAGCTCGTCGCCCGCCGCCTGGCCGAGCGAGTCGTTGACCCGCTTGAAGCGGTCGAGGTCGCAGCGCAGCACGGCGACGCCCGTGCCCTCGCGCCCGGCCCGGTCGAGGGCCTGCGCCAGGCGGTCGTTGAGCACCGCGCGCGTGGCCAGCCCGGTGAGCTGGTCGTGGACGGCGCGGTGGGCCATGTCCCGCACCGTTCGCGCGTCGCCGAGGGCCAGCCCGGCGTGCTCGGCGAGCAGGCGCAGCGCGTCCTGCTCGGTGGGCGAGCAGCCCGTGGCGCACCGGCGCGGAGGGACGACGAGCCACCCGATGACCTCGCCGCCGACCACGATCGGCGTGGCCTGGGCGGGGTCGGGCTCCCGGCCCGCGCCCGCGCCCGCATCCGCGTCGCGCAGGACGATCGCCGCGGAGCCGTCGTCCAGCAGCTCCTGCGCGCAGAGGACGATCGCGTCGAGGACCTCCTGCAGCGGCGCCCTCCGGGCGATCGCCCGGGTCACCCCGAGCAGCCCGTCCAGCAGCGTCCGATGGAGGCGCAGGACCGCGTGCAGCTCGGCGTCGTCGCGCACGAGCTGCAGCGGCCCCGCCCCCTCGCGTCCCACCTCGGCCCCCACCCCCGCAGTGGTCGGCAGGCACCCCACCGGACCTGAGCGGGCCGGCGATCGGTGGCCGGACGGCTACTACGCTCGCTGGCGTGCCCGACCGCCCCCGGCCGCAGCTGCCGGCCCCGCTGCAGGGCCTGCGCGTGCCCTTCGGCCGGCGCGCGGTGGTGGTCGGCGCCGGGTCGTTCGGGACGGCGATGGCGGTGCTCCTCGCCCGCGGCGGCCTGCGCACGACGCTGCAGGCCCGCACGCCGGAGCAGGGCGAGCGGCTGCAAGCCGACCGCGAGAACCGCACCTACCTGCCCGGTGTCGAGTTCCCCCCCGCCCTGCGCGTCGGCCACGTCGGCGAGGGCCTCGCCCGGGCCGAGTTCGTCTTCCTCGGCGTGCCCTCCCGCGGCCTCGACGACGTCATCCGCGGTCTCGAGGACGCGGGCCTCGGGCCCCGCGCGTCGATCGTGTCGCTGGCCAAGGGCCTCGTGCCGCCCGACGGCCTGGCGCCGACCATCAAGCTGCGCGCGCTCTACGGCGCGGGCCGCGTGGCCTGCGTCGGCGGCCCCGCGCACGCGTCGGAGATGGTCCACGAGGGCGCCGGGCTCGTCGCCGCCTCGGCCGACGAGGAGCTGGCCAACTCGATCGCCCGCGTGCTCATCCGCGCGGGGGTCGTCTGCGAGGAGTCCGACGACCCCGTCGGCGTCGAGCTCGCCGGCGCCGCGAAGAACGCGGCGGCGCTCGCCGCGGGCGCCACGGAGCGCCAGGGCCTGAACGCCGCGGGCGCGGCGGCGGGGCACATCTTCGCCGAGGTCTGGCGCTACGCGGTGCTGCAGGGCGGGCAGCCCGAGTCGATGATCGGGCTGGCCGGCACGGGCGACCTGGTCGCCACCGCGCTCGCGCCGCAGTCGCGCAACCGCCGCGCCGGGGAGCTCCTGGCCGACGGCGTCCCCGGGGTGGAGATCCCCGAGCGCATCGGCCAGGCGATCGAGTCCTTCGAGTCCGTGCCGCTCCTCGCCCGGGCGCTGGAGCGCGCGGGCGTGGAGGCGCCCGTGACCCGCGGCCTGGCCCGCCTCATCGCGGGGGAGCTGCCGCTGGACGACTGGGTCGCGCTCGTGCGCACGACCGTGCCGCCGCGGGCCCGCTTCCGCCGCCCGCCGTCGCCGCCCGGGTGGTGGGCGCGGACCCGCTCGCGCTGACGCGGTCGGTTCGCCACGTCCTACGACGCCGATCGCTCGCGGGACGAGGGACATCGGTCGAAGGTGGGGGGATGAGCGTCGCGCCTGCTCCGATCGCCGGGATCGCCTCCTGGCAGCTCGGCGCCGTCGCCAACATGACGATCTCGATCGCCTACCTCACGATCGCGGGCATCGTCTTCGCCGGGCTGCTGCGCACGCGGCAGGTGCGGACCAACCGGCTCGCGCTCGCCACGGGCGTCATCTTCCTCTCCTGCGGCGTCGGGCACGCCCTGCACGGCCTGCACCTCATCCTCCCCATGTCCGCCGCGGGCGGCATGGGCGGCATGCGCGGCGGCTGGACCTGGGAGATGTCCATCTGGGATGCGGTCACCGCGGGCGCCGCCGTGACCTACCTCGCCCTGCGTCGCCGCTTCGGGCAGCTGCTGAGCACACCGGAGATGTTCCGCGACGAGGTCGAGCGCGCCCGCGAGCGCGAGCTGGGCGATGTGCTGCTCGCGCTGCCCGAGGCCGTGGTGGTCCTCGGCGCCGGCGGTGACGTGCAGCACGCCAACCCCGCAGCGCGCGAGCTCGGTGTGCTGGAGGAGCTCGACGACGGCGTCATCGCCGACCTCGTCGCCCTGGCGCGCGCCGAGGGCTCGACGGCCGACGACGTGCACGTCGAGATCGAGGTGCGCGGCGATGCCCGCTGGCTGCAGGTCAGCGCCCGCCCGCTGCACCCGGACCGCGCCGCGCCGTACCGCGTCGTGCTGTCGATGACCGACATCACCGGACGTCACCTGGCCCAAGAGGCCCTGGAGGTCTCCGAGGAGCAGCACCGCACCCTCGTCGGCTGCCTGCACGAGGGGGTCGTGCAGCAGGACCTCGACGCCAGGATCGTCACCTGCAACCCGCGTGCCGAGCAGCTGCTGGGCCTCACGCGCGACCAGCTCCTGGGCCGGACCTCGATCGACCCGCGCTGGAGGTCGGTGCACGCGGACGGCACGCCCTACCCCGGCGAGGAGCACCCGGTCGCGCGGACGCTCGTCACGGGTGAGCTGGTCGGGCCTGAGATCATGGGCATCCACACCCCCGACGGCGACCTGCGCTGGCTCGACGTCACCGCCGCTCCCCTGTGCGGCAGCGACGGCGGGATGCGGGGAGCCGTTGCGTCCTTCGTGGACATCACCGCCCGCCTGACCGCCGAGCGCGCCCTGCAGGTCTCCGAGGCCCGGCTGCGCACCACCCTGGACGGTCTCAGCGAGGGGGTCATCTACTACGACGAGCAGCTCACCACCGTGGCGACCAACGCCGCCGCCACCAAGGTCATGGGCCGGCCCACCGAGCACTTCGTCGGGCGGCCCATGGGCGCGAGCCTGCTCGAGGTGGTCGACGCCGACGGCGATGCGCTCCCCCGGGGGGAGTGGCCCGTCTCCGTGGCCAACCGGACGGGGCGCCCGGTGGCCGGCGGGATCATGGGCCTGCGCTTCGAAGGGCCACCCCATCCGCTGGATCGAGGCCCGCGCGGCGCCCGTCGGCCCCGGCGTCGACGGGCGCTGGCCCGTGGTCACCTCCCTCACCGACATCAGCGACCGCATCGCCCGCGACCGCGCGCTCAAGCAGGCCACCCAACGCGCCGAGGCGATGTTCTCCTCCGCCCCCCTGGGGATGAAGGTCACAGCGCTCGACGGGACGATCAGCGAGGCCAACGGCGCCCTCGCCGACCTGCTCGGGCTCCCCGTCGAGGACATCGTCGGGCGCACGAGCGCACACATCACCCATCCCGAGGACGCCACCGTCCAGCGCGAGCACGAGCGTGCGCTCCTGGCCGGCGACATCGAGACCCACCGCATGGAGAAGCGGCTCCTGCACGCCGACGGGCACCTCATCTGGGTGCAGCTGGACTCGACGGTCCTGCGCGACGCCGACGACGCGCCGATCGGCTTCATCAGCCAGATCCACGACGTCTCGGAGCGCCGGGAGCACGAGGAGCAGCTGCGCCACCTGGCCGACCACGACGCGCTGACCGGGCTGCTCAACCGGCGCGGGTTCCTGGCCGCGCTCGAGCACCACCTCGAGCGCGCCCGGCGCTACGGCGCCACGGGCGCCCTGCTCATGCTCGACCTCGACCGCTTCAAGGAGGTCAACGACACGCTGGGCCACAAGGCGGGCGACGAGCTCATCGCCGCCGCGGCCGGAGTGCTGCGTGGCCGCCTGCGCGACTCCGACGTGGTGGCCCGGCTCGGCGGCGACGAGTTCGTGGTGCTCCTCCCCGAGGGCGGGAGCGCCGAGGCCGTGCTGGCGGCCGAGGCCGTCCTCCCGCTGCTGCAGGCGCGTCGCGCGGCCCTCCTCGGGCCGGGACACGACCTGGGCGGCTCGATCGGCGTGGCCGCCGTGTGCGGCGGACACGAGACCGCCGACGAGCTCCTCGTCCGCGCCGACCTCGCGCTCTACCACGCCAAGGGGCACGGCCGCGGCCGGGTCGCCACCGCCGACCCGCCGCAGCCGCTGGAGGCCGAGCACCCCGCTCCGAGCGCCTGAAGGGCCCGGGAGGCGCGGGGAGCGCCACTAGCGTCGGGCGGGCATGTGCGCGGTCGTCCGACGAGAGCCCTGGAGCGACCTGCTCGATGAGGGCCGCGACGACGAGCGCCTCGTGCGCGAGTCCTTCGACCGGGCGCGTCCGGCGGAGCTCGTGCGGGTGCCCGAGGCGCTGCACCCCACGGTGGCCAAGGCGCTGGCCGGGCAGGGCATCACCGGCCTGTACGCCCACCAGGCCGAGGCGCTGCAGGCGGCGTGGGCCGGCCCGACGATCGTCACGACGGGCACCGCGTCGGGCAAGTCGCTGTGCTTCACGCTGCCGACGCTCGACACGCTCTGCCGTGACGGGCGCGCCCGGGCGCTGTACCTCTACCCGACCAAGGCGCTGGCCCAGGACCAGTACCGCTCGCTGGGCCGCTTCGGCCTGCACAAGCAGGTCCGCCCGGCGATCTACGACGGCGACACGCCGACCGAGGCGCGCGGGGACATCCGCAAGCGCGCCAACGTCATCCTCACCAACCCGGACATGCTCCACCGGGGCGTGCTGCCCCACCACGCGCGCTGGGCCGAGCTCTTCCTCAACCTCGCGGTGATCGTGGTCGACGAGGCCCACGTCTATCGCGGCGTCTTCGGCTCGCACGTGGCCAACGTGCTGCGCCGCCTGCTGCGCATCGCCCACGGCTACGGCGCCGAGCCGCGCGTGCTCATGGCCTCGGCCACGGTGGCCAACCCGCTCGAGCTCGCCGAGCGCCTCACGGGCCTGGAGGACTTCCGGCTCGTCGACCGCGACGGGTCCCCCCACGCGCGGCGGCACGTCGCGATGTGGAACCCGCCCGTGGTCGACGAGGTCCTGCAGCGGCGCCGCTCCCCGCTCGGCGAGGCGGCCGACATCGTCGCCGAGCTCGCCCGGCAGGGCGCGCGGACGATCTGCTTCGTCAAGAGCCGCAAGGGCGTGGAGACCCTCGCCCGCGCGGCGGCCGAGGCGCTGCGCGCCACCAACGACAACGACCTCGCCGACCGCTGTTTGGCGGAGTTGAGCGGGCTTCAGGTGGACGTCTCCCGGGTCGTGCGCGGCCCCGAGCGCATCGCGGAGCCGGCTCGCGTCTTCGATCGCCGCGAACCGTGCGT
>CAXUES010000192.1:0-3515 GCA_964250185.1 uncultured Solirubrobacteraceae bacterium
GGCGAGCGAGCGGCGGGGGTTGGAGCGGAGGGTGGAGAGCATGGTGGGCGTCCTTTGGTGCTTGTGGAGAGGGAGGCGCCCGGTCCGTCCGGGCTGATGAGCACAAGATGCGGGACGTGCGTGGCCGCCCGGTGGCGCGGACGTATCGATCCGGTGTCCGCGTCGCTGTGGTTGGATCGCGCCCATGGACGCCGATCTGCAGACCCACGCGCTCGGCCTGAGCTGGACGCAGCGCGAGGTCATGCGCCGCGCGTCCCACGCGCTGCGCGACGACGACGGCGGCGTCTGGCTCATCGATCCCGTGGACCAGCCCGAGGCGATCGAGCAGGCCGTCGCGCTGGGCGAGGTGCGGGGGGTCATCCAGCTCCTGGACCGCCACGACCGCGACTGCGCGCCGCTGGCCGCGCGGCTGGGCGTGCCCCACCACCGCCTCTCCGAGGGCGGCATCCCGGGCTCGCCGTTCGAGGTCGGCCACGTCGTCTGGCTGCGCCCGTGGCACGAGCTGTCGCTGTGGTGGCCCGGGCGCCGGGCGCTCGTCGTCCCCGAGTCGCTGGGGACCGCGCCGGCGTGGGCGCTGGCGGGCCCGCCGGTCGGCGTGCACCCGATGCTGCGCCTGCTGCCCCCGGCGCGCCGGCTGCGCGCGCACGACCCGCTGCACCTGCTCGTCGGCCACGGGGAGCCCCTGCACGACGAGCGCCTCGCCGAGCTGATCGGCGAGGCGCTGCGGCGGTCCCGGTGGGACCTCCCGCGGCTGCCGTTGGCGCTGCCGCGGGTCCTGCGCTCCAGCTAGGTCCGGGGTCAGTCGACGGGGACGTTCGCCGCGGCGTCGGCCGCGGCGCGCGGGGTGGCGTCCTCGGCGGGCACCGGCACGAGCTTCTCGAAGGCGATCGGGCCGGCGATGCCGCCCGCGATGGCCAGGAGCGCCAGCACCTTGCCGCGCGCCTCGAGCCCGAGGGCGCGATCGAGCGAGAGGGGGCCGGCGCCGTGCTCGACGATGCCGGCGACCGCGGCGATGAGCACCGCGTTGTACTCCCAGCCGCCCTCGGTCACGAACGGGCCGTTGGCGCCGTGGACCTTGCGGATGGCCTGGACCATCGTCGCGATGATCGCCGAGCCCGCCGCGGGGGTGAGCAGGCCGAGGGCGAGCAGGGCGCCGCCGCCCGCCTCGCTGTAGCCCGCCGCCAGCGCGTGCTGCTTGCCCGGGCGCATGCCCATGCCCTCGAAGGCCTGGCCGGTCGCATCGGGGCCGTGGCCGCCGAACCAGCCGAAGAGCTTCTGCGTCCCGTGGCCGACGAACAAGCCGCCGATCACCACGCGAAGCACCGTCACGAAGAAGTTCATCCGAGTCCTCCCGGATTCGTTGGTCAGTCAACGGCCTCTGCCCAACGCGTCGCCCCGCGCACCCTCCGCGGCCCCGCGCCAAGTGTCGTTGTTCGCACAACCACCCCCGCTACCTTGCTGCACATGGCTCACGAACCGCTCCTCTCGCCCTACTCGGGCCCCGGCCTGGACGTGCCGAACCGCGTCGTCCTCGCGCCGCTGACGCGCAACCGCGCGAAGGACACGGTGCCCGGTCCCCTGAACGCCCGCTACTACGCCCAGCGCGCCACGGGCGCCCTGGTCATCAGCGAGGGCACCCATCCCTCGCAGGTCGGGCAGGGCTACGTCGACATCGCCGGGCTCCACACGGACGAGCAGCAGGCGGGCTGGGCCGAGGTGGCCGACGCCATCCACGCCCGCGGCGGCAAGCTCTTCATCCAGCTCATGCACTGCGGGCGCATCGCCCACGAGGACACGACGGGTGGCCTGCAGCCCGTCGCGCCGTCGGCCATCCGCGCCGAGGCCAAGACCGTGAGCGCCAACGGCCAGGTCGACACCGCCGAGCCCCGCGCGCTGGCCACCGACGAGCTCCCCGGGATCGTCGAGGACTACGTCCAGGCCGCGCGTCGCGCGGTCGCCGCCGGCGCCGAGGGCGTCGAGCTGCACGCCGCCAACGGCTACCTGCTCGCCCAGTTCCTCGCCGAGGGCTCCAACCAGCGCACGGACGGCTACGGCGGCGACGTCGCCGGGCGGATCCGCTTCGTCGTCGAGGTGGCCAAGGCCGTCGCCGAGGCCATCGGTCCCGAGCGCGTCGGCATCCGCATCTCGCCGGCCAACGGCTTCAACGACATCCGCGAGGAGTCCTCCGAGGAGACCTACGCGGCGCTCATCCCACAGCTCGCCGACCTCGGCCTCGTCTACCTGCACGTCATCGAGACGGGCCCCGACGCCGGCTTCTCGGCCCGCGCGCAGGCCCGCGAGCTGTGGCCGCGCACGCTGATCGTCAACGGCGGCTTCGGCGAGGCCTTCACGATCGACGGCGCCGACGAGCTCATCGAGTCGGGCGGCGCCGACCTGGTGGCCTTCGGCCGCGCCTACATCGCCAACCCCGACCTGCCGGAGCGCCTCGCGCAGGGCGCCGAGCTCAACGAGCCCGACGACTCGACGTTCTACGGCGGCGGCGAGGAGGGCTACACGGACTACCCGACGCTCGAGGGCGCGGGGGCGGCCGCCTAGGCCGCGAAGAGGGGCGGGTCGAGCCGCGCGAGCGTCCGCTCGCAGCGCGCGTCGAAGGCGTCGCGCTCCTCGCGCGGCGTCGCCTGCCGCTCGGCCTGCAGCACGCGCACGAGCCAGCGCTGCTCGTCGACGGCGGCCCGCAGCGGATCGAGCCCGCGGATCCTGCGGGCGGTCGCGTACCAGCGCGCCACGGCCTGCTCCTGGGCCGGGGAGGGGAACATGCGCACGCGTGGCGGTGGGAGGAGGAGCACGGGTCGGGGGAGCCATCGGCCCGCGCGCCCTGCCGCCCGATCGGCCGTTGGTCCAGGGACGGCCCCAGAAGGGGTCAGGCCTGCCGGCCGAGCACCCGGCGCAGGAAGCGCTGCGTCTCGGGGCGCTGCGGGTCGTCGAGCACGGCGGCCGGGGCGCCGCGCTCCAGGATGCGCCCCTCGTGCAGGAAGCAGACCTCGTCGGCGACCTCCCGCGCGAAGCCCATCTCGTGCGTGGTGAGCAGCATGGTCATCCCCTCGCCCTTGAGCTCGCGCACCGCGTCGAGGACCTCGCCCACGAGCTCGGGGTCCAGGGCGCTGGTGACCTCGTCGAGCAGCAGGGCGCGCGGCCGGGTGGCCAGCGCCCGGACGATCGCCACCCGCTGCTGCTGGCCGCCGGACAGGCGGTCGGGGCGGTCGTCCTCGCGCCCGCCGAGCCCGAAGCGGGCGAGCAGCTCGCGGCCGCGGTCGCGGGCCTCGTCGCGCGGGACGCCGTGCGCGCGGACCGGCGCCAGCGCGACGTTGTCCAGCACGGAGAGGTGCGGGAAGAGGTCGAAGGACTGGAAGACCATGGCCAGGCGGCGGCGCACCGCGACCGGGTCGACCCCCGGCTCGGTGACGACCTCGCCGTCCAGGAGCACGTCGCCGTCGTCGATGTCCTCGAGCAGGTCGACGACGCGCAGCAGCGTCGACTTGCCCGACCCCGACGCG
>CAXUES010000192.1:3525-6098 GCA_964250185.1 uncultured Solirubrobacteraceae bacterium
AGGACGGGCACGTCGCCGTAGGCCTTGGTCACCCCGCGCAGCTCCAGCACCGTGCTGGGACTCATCGCACGGCTCCCAGCGCGATGCGCTCGCGGGCCTGCACCCGGTCGAGGATCCGCGCGAGCGGCACCGTGACGACGAGGTAGAGCGCGGCGGCGGCGAGCAGCGGCGTGTAGTTGAAGTTCTCCGCGGCGTAGATCTGCGCCTGGCGGAAGGCCTCCAGCGGGCCCAGGACGCTGACCAGGGCCACGTCCTTCTGCAGCGAGATGAAGTCGTTGAGCAGCGGAGGGACGACGCGGCGCACGGCCTGGGGGAGCACGACGTGGCGCAGGACCTGGGGCTCGCTCAGGCCCACGGCCAGCGCGGCGGTGCGCTGCCCGGGCGGCACGGCGTCGATGCCCGCCCGGAAGACCTCGGCGACGTAGGCGCTGTAGGCCAGCGCGAGGCCGATCCCGCCGAGCACCACGGGATCGGTGGGCAGGCCGTCCAGCGCCAGCGCGGGCACGCCGAAGCCGATCAGGTAGACGACGAGGATCGTCGGGATGCCGCGCAGCAGGTCGACGTAGGTCGCGCACAGCAGCCGCACCGGGAAGAGCGCGGGCGCGGTCGTGGTGCGGCCGAGCGCGATGAGCAGGCCGAGGACGAGCACCACGACCTCCACGACGACGAAGAGGCGCACGTCGAGCCAGAACCCGCTGAGGACGTCCGGGAACGCGTCGGCGAACGCGTCGGGGTCGAAGAACGTGTCGCGGACGTCCGGCCAGCCCTCCGAGGTCAGGATGAGCGCGAGGATCGCGCCCACGACCACGACGGTGCTGAGCGCGGAGATCCCCGCCCCGCGGCGGGCGCGCCGCCGGGCCGCGTCGGCCCGGACGGCGCGGCGGTCAGCGGAGCTCGGGGGCACCTGCGGCGCCGCCCAGGTACTGCTCCTGGATCTTGGCCAGCTCGCCCGAGGAGCGCAGGGCGCCGACGGCGCGGTCCACGCAGGCCGTCAGGGGCGAGTCGCGCTGCAGCAGGGCGCCCCAGCGGTCGCCGCCCGGCGCCTGGAACTGCCCGGCGATCTTCGCGCCCTCGACCTCGGCGCTGGTCAGGTAGAAGGCCGTGGGCAGGTCGACCACGACCGCGTCGACCTGGCCCTGCTTGAGCGCGGTGACCACGTCGTTGGAGTCGTTGAAGACGCGGGGCTGCTGCGAGGGGTCGACGACGTCCTGCACGGCCGAGAGGCTCGTGGTGCCGACCTGCACGCCGATGCGCGCGGCCTTGAGGTCGGCGAGCGAGCCGACCCGCAGCTTGGAGCCCTTCGGCGTCACGACGGCCTGGGGCGCCTCGAAGTAGGGCTGGGAGAAGTCCACGCGCTTGGCCCGCGCCGGCGTGATCGAGATCTGGTTGACGTCGAAGTCGAAGTCCTTGTCGCCCGGGGCGTAGGACGAGTTGAAGGGCTCGACCGTCCACTTGACGGCGTCGGGCGCGTAGCCGAGGCGCTTGGCGATCGCGTAGGCCACGGCCGACTCGAAGCCCTTGCCGTTGGTGGGGTCGTCGTCCTCGAAGTACGGCGGGAAGGCCGGCTTGTCGGTGGCGACGGTGAGGACGCCCTTGGTCGTCGTCTGCAGCGTGCCGGGCGAGCACTGGGCGCTGTCGCCGGTGGTGGTCGCCGCGGAGCTGTTGCCCGCGCTCTCGTCGTCGGAGGAGGAGCCGCAGGCCCCGACGGCCAGGGCGGCCGGGAGGAGCAGGGCGGCGAGGAGCGGGCGCAGGTGCATGGCGGGCCGGATGCTAGTGCGGGGCCTCGCGCGCACACGCGCGCGCTTGGCCTGAGCCCCGCCTGTCAGGTGGCTGAGGATGTGCTGGGGGTGTGCTCCCGCCGGGCCCCGGAGGCCCTCCCGGGGCCTAGCTTCCGGCGGCGATGCTCCACCGCCTCCCCCGTCTCGCCCTGTTGGGCGCGCTCGTCCTCGCCGTCTCGCTCAGCGCGTGCGGGGGCTCGTCGCCGTCCTCCTCGTCGGCCTCGGCCGGGGGCGCCGCCACGGGCGCGCGACCGGGCCCTGGTGGCCCCGGGCGTGGCTTCGCGTCGGATCCCGCGGTGGCCAAGTGCCTCAAGGCCGCGGGGGTGGCGGTGCCGACGCGCGGGAGGCGACCGACGGGCACCACCCCGCAGGGCGCGCCCGCCCCGCAAGGCACGACCCCGCGGGGCGCGCCGCCCGCGGGTGGCCGCCGGGGCTTCGGCGGCGGCCTGGGCACCAAGGCGCGCGCGGCGCTGGCCAAGTGCGGCGTCCAGCTGCCCCAGGGCCCGCAGCAGTGAGGCGTGGCGCGCCGTTGACGCTGCTGCTGGCGGTCGCGGCCGTCGCCGCGGTCGTCGTCGCCGTGCTCTCGCTGGGCACGGACTCGCCCGCGGCCACCGTGAGCACGCGGGTGGTCACGGCGACCAAGGGCGTCGTCCAGACGACCGTCTCGGGGTCGGGCAGCCTCGCGCCGTCCCACCAGGTCGATGTGGACTTCGCCACGAGCGGCGAGATCACGAGCGTCGCCGTCAGGGAAGGCGAGCACGTCGCCCAGGGCCAGGTGCTCGGCCGGCTCGACGA
>CAXUES010000193.1:0-1648 GCA_964250185.1 uncultured Solirubrobacteraceae bacterium
ATGGAGGCCAAGGAGCGCGGCGCGCAGATCATCCACATCGATCCGCGCTTCACGCGGACGAGCGCGGTGGCCGACGAGCACGTCCCCATCCGCGTGGGCACGGACATCGCCTTCCTGGGCGGCGTGATCAACCACGTCCTGCAGGGCGGCCACGAGTTCCGCGAGTACGTCGCGGCCTACACGAACGCCTCGCGCATCGTGGGCCGGGACTTCCAGGACGTCGACGAGCTCGCCGGCGTCTTCTCCGGCTACGACGCCGAGGGCCACGAGTACGAGCCCTCCAGCTGGGCCTTCGAGGGCGGCTCGGGCGAGCAGGCCGAGGTCGGCGTGGGCTCCGACGGGGTCGGCGCCGAGGAGAGCCCGGACTCCGCGCCGGACCGGGTCGACCCGACGCTGGAGGACCCGCAGTGCGTCTTCCAGGTCCTCAAGCGCCACTTCTCGCGCTACACGCCGGAGGTCGTCGAGGCGATCTGCGGCATCCCGCAGGACCAGTTCGCGCGGGTGGCCGACGCGATGGTGTCCAACTCGGGGCGCACCAAGACGATGGCCCTCGTCTACTCCGTGGGCTGGACGCACCACACCACGGGCGTCCAGTACATCCGCGCCGCCTCGATCCTCCAGCTCCTGCTGGGCAACATCGGCCGTCCCGGCGGCGGGATCCTCGCGCTGCGCGGCCACGCGTCGATCCAGGGCTCGACGGACATCCCGACGCTCTTCCACATCCTCCCGGGCTACCTGCCGATGCCGCAGGCCCGCGAGACCCCGCTCACCCTGGACCAGTACGTCGCCGAGAACATGCCCGAGAAGGGCTTCTGGGGCCACGGCAAGGCCTACATCGTCTCGCTGCTCAAGGCGTACTGGGGCGACGCGGCCACCGCGGAGAACGACTACTGCTTCCAGCGGCTCCCGAAGCTCACCGGCGACCACTCGATCTACCCCGCCGTCATGGACATGAAGGACGGCAAGGTCGACGGGTTCTTCGTCATGGGCCAGAACCCGGCGGTCGGCTCGGCCAACTCCAAGCTGCACCGCGAGGGCATGGCCAACCTCAAGTGGCTCGTGGTCCGCGACCTGCAGATGATCGAGTCGGCCTCGTTCTGGCAGGACGGCCCCGAGGTCGAGACGGGCGAGATGGCCCCGGAGACGACCCCGGTGGAGGTCTTCTTCCTCCCCGCCGCCACCCACACGGAGAAGGAGGGCTCGTTCACGAACACCCACCGGCTCCTGCAGTGGCACAACAAGGCCGTGGAGCCCCCGGACGACGCGCGCTCGGAGCTGCACTTCATGTTCCACCTGATCCGCAAGATCAGGGGGAAGCTCGCCGGCTCCGAGCTCGAGCGCGACCGCGGCATCCTCGACCTGGCCTGGGACTACCCCACGATCGGCGACACCGACGAGCCCGACGCCGAGGCGGTCCTGCGCGAGATCTCCGGCTACACGGTGGCCGACGGCAAGGCGCTGCCGGGCTACACGAAGCTCAAGGACGACGGCTCCACCGCCTGCGGGTGCTGGATCTACTCCGGCGTCCGCGCCGACGACGTCAACCAGGCCAACCGCCGCAAGCCGGGCTCCGAGCAGGACTGGGTCGCGCTGGACTGGGGCTGGGCCTGGCCGATGAACCGGCGCACGCTCTACAACCGCGCCTCGG
>CAXUES010000193.1:1658-6093 GCA_964250185.1 uncultured Solirubrobacteraceae bacterium
CAACCCGTGGTCGGAGGAGAAGAAGTACGTCTGGTGGGACGCCGAGCAGGGCTCCTGGACCGGCCACGACATCCCCGACTTCAAGGCCGACATGGCGCCCGACTACGTGCCCGAGGAGGGCGCGACCGCGGAGATGGCGCTGCGCGGCGACCAGCCCTTCGTCATGCAGGGCGATGGCCTGGGCTGGCTCTACGTCCCCAACGGGCTGACCGACGGCCCGCTGCCCGAGCACTACGAGCCGCACGAGTCGGCGGTCAAGAACGTGCTGCACCCGGGGACCCGCGCCAGCCCGACCCGCGAGATCCTGGAGCGGCCCGACAACCGCTCCAACCCCGCGGGCGAGGCACCGGGCGCCGAGATCTACCCGTTCAGCGCCATGACGTTCCGCATCGCCGAGCACCACACCGCAGGCGGCATGTCGCGGACGCTGCCGCACCTGGCCGAGCTCGCACCCGATCCCTACGCGGAGATCTCCCCCGAGCTCGCCGAGCTGCGCGGGATCGTCCACGGCGAGTGGGTCACGCTGATCTCCGCGCGGACGGCGATCGAGGCCCGGGCGATGGTCACCGAGCGCATGCGCCCGCAGACGATCGACGGGTCGAGCTACCACACGATCGGCCTGCCCTACCACTGGGGCAGCAAGGGGATCGCGGTCGGCGACTCGGCCAACGACCTCTTCCCGATCGTCATGGACTCCAACACGCACATCTCCGAGTTCAAGACCGCCACCTGCGACGTGGTGCCCGGCCGGCGTCCGCGCGGGCCGGCGCTGCTCGAGCTCGTGGAGCAGTACCGGCGCCGAGCCGGCATCGGCGACCAGGCCGCACCCGACGACAGGACGCCCCGATGAGCCCGTTCTCGCTGGAGACGACCGAGTGGCACCCGCCGGGCTACGACGAGGAGGTCGCTGAGAAGCGCCGCGGCTTCTTCACCGACACGTCGCTGTGCATCGGCTGCAAGGCGTGCGAGGTGGCCTGCAAGGAGTGGAACGACGTCCCCATGGACGACTACGGCCACAAGGGGATGTCGCTGGACAACACGGGCGGCCTCGGGGCGAGCACGTGGCGCCACGTCGCGTTCATCGAGCAGCGCAAGCCGTCGGAGGACCTCGTCGTCGAGGCCATGCTGCCCGAGGGCGCGGGCGCCGTGGAGGACGACCAAGGCTTCCGCTGGCTCATGGCCTCCGACGTGTGCAAGCACTGCACGAACGCCGCCTGCCTGGAGGTCTGCCCGACCGGGTCGCTCTTCCGCACGGAGTTCGGGACGGTCGTGGTGCAGGAGGACATCTGCAACGGCTGCGGCTACTGCGTGCCCGCCTGCCCGTTCGGGGTCATCGACCGGCGCGAGGAGGACGGCCGCGCCTGGAAGTGCACCCTCTGCTACGACCGCCTGCGCAACGACCAGACGCCGGCGTGCGCGAAGGCCTGCCCGACGCAGTCGATCCAGTACGGCGAGCTCGACGACCTCCGCGAGCACGCGGCGGCGCGCGTGGAGCAGCTGCAGGAGCGCGGCGAGAAGAAGGCCCAGCTCTACCTCGACTCGCCCGACGACGGCGTGGGTGGCGCGGGCGCGTTCTTCCTGCTCCTGGACGACCCCGAGGTCTACGGCCTGCCGCCCGACCCGGTGGACACGACGAGCCACCTGGTGGGGATCCTCAAGGCCCAGGGCGCGGCCGCGCTGGCCATCGTGGCCGGCGTCGCGGCCGCCGTGGTCATCGGCGGCCGGTCCGCGTGACCGACCTCCGGGGGCCGTCGGCGCAGGGGGCGAACACCCCGTTCGCCCGTGATCGTGGGCCGGGCAAGTCGACGGGCCAGGGTTCCGGACGCGACGGCGCACCGATGGTGCCCAAGGCCGAGCCGACGTCCTACTACGGCCGGCCGGTCATCAAGGAGCCCGTCTGGACCTGGGAGATCCCCTGGTACTTCGTGATCGGCGGCACGGCCGGGGTCTCGGGCGCGCTCGCCGTCGGAGCCCTGCTCAGCGGCAACGAGACGCTGGCGACCCGGGCATCGCTCGTCGGCCTGGCGGGCGCGGGGATCTCCCCCGCGCTGCTCATCATGGACCTCGGTCGTCCGTCGCGCTTCTTCAACATGCTACGCGTCTTCAAGGTCACGTCGCCGATGAGCCACGGCACGTGGACGCTCGTGTTCTACAGCGGCGCGGTCGCCCACGCGGCCCTCGCCCGCCTCGCCCCCTCCCTCCCCGGGTCGGTCGGCCGCCTCGCCCGCGCCGCCAGCCCCGCGCCGCTCTCAGCCGCCTCCGCGCTGGGGTCCGCCGTCTTCGGACCGCTCCTGGCCACCTACACGGCGGCGCTGTTCTCCAACACCGCCGTCCCGGCCTGGCACGACGCCCGCCACTCGATGCCGTTCGTCTTCGCGGCGTCGGCGTCGGCCGCCGCGGGCGGCATGAACGCGATCGTCACGCCGGTCGCCGACGCCGGGCCCGCCCGGGCCCTCGCCGTCGGCGGCGCGGTGGCCGAGCTGGTGGCCGTCCAGGTCATGGAGCGCGGGCTCAACGAGCACGTGCGCCCCGCCTACCACGACCCGGTCGTCAGGCGCTACGCACGTGCCGCGATCGCCGCGACCGTCACGGGGGCCACGGTGCTGGCTGTCGGGGGCCGTCGATCACGCCTCGCCGCGGTCCTCGGTGGCGCCACGCTGTGGAGCGGCTCGGCGCTGGAGCGCTGGGCCATCTTCAAGGCCGGCAAGGTGTCGGCCCGCGATCCGCAGGCGACCCTCGGGCCCCAGCGCGACCGCGTGCGCCGGGGGGCGCCAGCCACGGGCACCGCCGCCGTCAGCGGGGATCGCTCCTAGCCCTCGAGGGCGGCGCGGACGGCGGCGACGACGTCGGTCGCGTCGACGTCAGTGAGCGTCCGGGGATCCAGAAGGAGCCGTCCCTCGTTGATGCGGCCGATCACCGCAGGACGGCCCGCGCGCAGCCGGGCGGCGAGCGCGTCGGGGGCACGTGCGGTGACCGCGACCGCGGGCCCGGGGAGCTCGAGCAGCGGCAGGGTGCCGCCACCGACCTTCGCCACGGCCTCGACGACCTGGGCCTGCGCCCCGATGGCGGTCGCCAGGGCGGTCGCGCGGGCCCGCAGCGTCGCGTCGTCGGCGGTGAGCATGGCCAGCACCGGGACCTCCCTGCGCGCGCGGGCCGGGTCGCGGTAGAGGGCGAGCGTCGCCTCCAGGGCCGCCATGGGCAGGCGGCCGACGCGCAGCGCGCGGGCCAGCGGATGCCGGCGGCAGGCCTCGACGGCGGCGTGCGTGCCCGCCAGGATCCCCGCCTGCGGGCCGCCGAGGAGCTTGTCGGCGCTGAAGCACGTGATCGCCGCGCCCGCGGCGATCGACCGGCGGACGGGCGGCTCGTCCGCCAGCGCGACGAGGTCCTCGGCGAGGTTGCCCGAGCCCACGTCGTCGATCACGGGCACGCCGAGCGAGCAGAGGTCCTCGATGGCGACCTCCTCGACGAAGCCGAGCGTGCGGAAGTTCGAGGGGTGCACCCGCATGACGACGTCGGCCCCGCCGGCGAGCGCGCGCTCGTAGTCCGCGCGCCGCGTGCGGTTCGTGGTGCCCACCTCGACGAGGCGCGCGCCGGCCTGCTCGATGACCTCCGGCACCCGGAACCCCCCGCCGATCTCGACCAGGTGGCCCCGGGAGACGACGATCGACCGGCCGGGTCCGGCCAGGGCCGCCGCGGCGAGCAGCGCGGCGGCCGCGCCGTTGTTGACCACGAGGGCGTCCTCGGCGCCCGTCAGCTCGGCCACGAGCCGCCCGACGTGGCGGTGGCGTCCCCCCCGTCCGCCCGTCCCCAGGTCGAGCTCGAGGTTGACATAGCCGCGCGCGGCCTCGGCCACCGCGTCGGCGACCGCGTCGGCGAGCGGCGCACGGCCCAGGTTCGTGTGGACCACCACGCCGGTGGCGTTGAGCACGCGCCGCAGCGACGGTCGCAGGCGCTCGCGCCCGCGGGCTCCGAGATCGGCGTCGCTCGTGCCCTCGCCCGCGAGGAGCTCCGCCCGCCGGTCGGCCAGGACCGCCCGGGCCACGGTGGTCGTCTCGGCCGGGTCGCCGAGCTCCCGGGCGAGCCGGTCGACCGAGGGGAGCGCGCGGAGGGCGTCGCTCATCGCAGGACCCGGGTGTCGTCGGGCAGGCGGCGCGTGACCCGCTCCACGTCGAGGTGCTCGAGGAAGGCCTGGGCGGTCTTGCGCGAGAGGCCCTGCGCGTCGCGGACGGCGGCGAGCGTCACCGGGCCCTCGGCGACGATCTGCGCGGCGATCCGCTCGCGCACGTCCCGGACGACGTCGGCGTGGGCGTAGAGGCGGCCGGCGACGCGCGCCGCGAGGCCGGCGTCGCGCAGCTCGCGCAGCGCGTCGGCGGGCGCGTCGGCCAGCTGGGCCTCCGAGAGCAGGCCGGCGCCCGCCTCGCGCAGGCGCTCCTCG
>CAXUES010000194.1:0-6091 GCA_964250185.1 uncultured Solirubrobacteraceae bacterium
GCTCGTCCTCGGGCCAGCGGCCCGTGCGGTCGAAGTGCCGCCGGGCGGCGTCCTCGTCGTCGCGGTCCTCGTCGCCGGAGATCCCGACGCGCCACAGCCAGTTCATGAGCAGGATCGAGAGGCCGGCGCCGATGATGCCCGCGCCGCCCTCCAGGCCGATCTCGTCGAAGCCGCGCAGGACCATGACGAGCACCCCGCCGGCCACGACGATCCCCGGGAGCCACCAGCGCAGGAAGCGCACGAGGCGCGAGGTGGGGAGGAGGTCGGACTGCGTCCAGCGCATGCCTCCATGATGGCGCGTCGGACGCCGGGTCAGGTCAGCAGCGGCGAGGGCGGGATGTGCGGGTGGCCCGTGACCTGCGGGATGAGCATCCCGACCTCGTCGACGAAGCAGAAGCACCAGTCCTCGCCCGGCTCGACCGAGCGGATGATGGGGTGGCCGGTCGACGAGCCGTGCGCGGTCGCGTGGCGCTCGGGGGAGTCGTCGCAGCAGCCGACGTGGCCGCACTCCAGGCAGATGCGCAGGTGCATCCACAGCGTCCCCTCGCGCAGGCAGTCCTCGCAGCCCGCGATGTCCTCGGGCAGCTCGGTGATCTCGATGGTGTCCAGGTGGGTGCAGCTCGGCATGTCAGTCGGTGCCTCCGTCGATGGGTGCGGTCTCGTAGGGCAGCCAGACCTCGAAGGCCGTGCGTCCCGGCTCGGACTGGACGCTCATGGTGCCCTCGTGGCGGTCGACGACGATCCGGCGCGCGGTCGGCAGGCCGAGCCCCGTCCCCGAGCCGACGTCCTTGGTGGTGAAGAAGTCGTCGAAGATGCGCGCCCGGACCTCGGGCGTCATCCCCGGTCCGTCGTCGGCGATGGTGACCAGGGCGCCGTCCTCGCAGTCGCGCGTGGCGATCGAGATGGTCCCCTGCTCGCCGATCGCGTCGATCGCGTTGTCCAGCAGGTTCGTCCAGACCTGGTTGAGCTCGGGGCCGTGGACGCGCACCGGGGGCAGCGTCCGGTCGTAGTCGCGCTCCACGACGATCTGCGTGTGCTTGAGCTTGTGGCCCAGCACGACGAGCGTCGTCTCAAGGCCCTCGTGCAGGTCGACCTCCAGCGCGCCGCCGCGGTCCATGTAGGTGTAGGTCTTCAGCGAGCCGACCAGGCCGGAGAGCTGCGTGGTCGCGGCGACGAGCTCGCCCGCCAGCGTGCGGGCGCTCAGCGAGGCGGCGACCCAGGCGAGCGCCTCGCCGAGGACGCCGTGGGCGTGGGTGGCGACCTCGTCGATCCACCCCGGGTCCACGCCGGCGCTCGCCAGCGGCTCGGCCAGGCGCCAGGCCTCCTCCACGCCGAGGTCCTCGAGGCGCTCGGTGAGCTCGTCCTCGGCGTCGGCGGCGTCCAGCGCGCTGAGCGCCGTCCGTCCCGTTGCGCCGTCCAGGGCGACGCGCTGCAGGCGGATGAGCGCGCGGGCGTCCTCCAGCGGGACGTCGGCCTCCACGAAGCGGCCGAGCGCGGAGGACAGCACCTCGAGCGCCTCGCCCATCTCCGTGGCCGTGCGGCGCGCCGCCGCGGCCGGGTTGTTGAGCTCGTGGGCCAGGCCGGCGGCCATCGTCCCGAGCGACGCGAGGCGCTCGCGCTCGACCTGCTGGCGGGTGATGTTCCCGACCACGGGACGGATCTGGGCCATGACCCGGTCGGTGACGGCCGGGTGGGCGAGGACGAGCCGGCGCGCGTCGGCGTTCGGGACGAGCGCTGCCCGGTATGGACCCGTCGACTGCAGGAAGATCGGCGGCGGGCCGCCGAGCAGGACCGCCACGGCGCCGATCCACGTCGGTGCGACCTGCCGGCCGATGACGACGGGGCGCCCCTCCTCCTCGCGGATCATGCGCAGCTCCCCGGCCAGGAGCATGAGGAGGTCGGCCTCGTCGCCGTTGGTGTTGCGGACGATCACCCCTGGGCGCTCGCCCTCGGCGGGCACGGCCGCGGCGGCCCACTCGGCCAGGGCGGCGTCGTCGAGGCCCTCGAGGAGGTCGACGGTGCGCAGCTCGGCGAGGGTGATCGGCGCGGCGCCCATCACTCGGCGAGGTAGGTGTGGACGAGCGAGACGGCCATGGCGCCCTCGCCGACGGCGCTGGCGACGCGCTTGATGGAGCGCGCGCGGACGTCGCCCGCGACGTAGACGCCGGGGACGCTCGTCTCCAGCAGCGCGGGGTCGCGCTCCAGCGGCCAGCCCTCGTCGCGGACGTCGGCGCCCGCGAGGATGAAGCCGCGCTCGTCGCGCGCCACGACGCCGTCGAGCCAGTCCGTGCGCGGCGTGGCGCCGATGAACACGAAGCACGCGTCGACATCGAGGAGCTCCTCGCCCTCGGGCCCCTGCACGCGGAGCCGGCGCAGGCGCCCGTCCTCGCCCTCGGCGGCGACCGCGCCGGCGCCCTCGCGCACGTCGACGTTGGGCAGCGCGGAGATCTGCTCCACGAGGTAGTGCGACATGCCCTTGGCCAGCGTGGAGCGCACGAGCATCGTCACCTGTCGCGCGTAGTTGGCGAAGTAGACCGCGGCCTGCCCGGCGGAGTTCGCGCCGCCGATGACGACGACGTGCTGGTCGGCGCAGGAGCGCGCCTCGGTGAGCGCGGCGCCGTAGTAGACCCCCGCGCCGGTGAGCTCCTCGAAGCCGGGCGTGGTCAGCTGGTTGTAGGAGACGCCCGAAGCGACTAGGACGCAGCTCGCGCTCAGGGAGGTCCCGTCGCCCAGGCGCACGGTGCGCCCCGCGCCCTCGACGTCCAGCCCGACCGCGTCGGAGACGGTCAGGAGCTCCGCGCCCAGGCGCCGGGCCTGGTCGGTGGCGCGGCGGGCGAGGTCCGAGCCGCTCAGGCCCGCGGGGAAGCCGAGGTAGTTCTCGATCCGGCTCGACGTGCCGGCCTGGCCGCCGGGCGCCTCGCGCTCGATCATCACGGTCTTGAGGCCCTCGGAAGCCCGGCCGGGCCGCCGCCGACGATGACGAGGTCGTAGTGGTCGCCCGTGGCGACGCCGGCGATGCCCAGGCGCCCGGCGAGCTCGAGCACGGTCGGGCGCTCGAGCACGGCGCCGTCCTCGAGCACCGCGACGGGCAGGCGGTCGTCGCCCACGCCGATGACCTTGAGCAGCTCGCGCGCGTCGTGGTCGCGCTCGACGTCCATCCAGCTGGCCGGCACGCGGTTGCGCGCGAGGAAGTCGCGCAGGGCGTGGGACTCGGCCGAGAAGCGGTGGCCGACGATCCGCACCCCGCCCGCCTCGAGCGCGGCGCCGGACTCCCAGGTGGTGAGCAGGTCCTCCAGCACGGGGACGAGCTGCTCCTCGGGCGGGTCCCACGGCTTGAGCAGGTAGTAGTCCAGCGCGACGTCGTTGATCGCGCTGATCGCCGCCTCGGTGTCGGCGTAGGCGGTGAGCAGCACGCGCTTGGCGTCGGGCACGAGCGTCCGCGCCTCCACGAGGTAGTCCGTCCCCGCCATGCCCGGCATGCGCTGGTCGGCCACGAGGAGCGCGACGAGCTCGCCGCGCGCGCGGACCTCGCGGATGAGGCCGAGCGCCTCCGGCCCCGAGGAGGCGCGCAGGATCCGGTAGCGCTCGCCGAAGGCGCGGCGCAGGTCGCGGGCGATGGCGGCGAGGACCGCCGGCTCGTCGTCGACGGCGATGATCGCCGCGCGAGCGGTGCGCTGGGGAGGGGGCACGTGCTCGACGCTACGCGAGTCGTCAAGCGGGGCGCGGGAGGCCCGCGATCGCGGCCTCGGCGGTGCGTCGCAGGTCGGGCCCGCTCGTTCCCGCGTGGCCCAGCGCCTCGATGCCGCGGTCGACCGCGAGCAGGAGCCCGGCGAGCGCGTCGGCGTCGGCGCCCGGGTCGACGTCGCCGTCGGCCTGGGCGTCGCGCACGGCGGTGGCGAAGGAGCCGCGCAGGGCGGCGAAGGTGGTGGCGAGGCGGTCGTGGACCTCGGGGTCGCTCGCGGCGAGCTCGGCGCCCGCGCCGGCCATGAGGCAGCTCGGCGAGCCGTCGGAGGAGCTGCCCGCCTGGCTGAGGAGGCGGGCCCGCAGCCGCTCGATGCCCCGGCCGCCGCCGGTGAGGGCGGCGGCGACCTGGGTCGCTCCACCGGAGCAGTAGTCCTCCAGCACGCGGACGTACAGGCCGTGCTTGTCGCCGAAGGCGCCGTAGAGGCTCCCCTTGCCCAGGCCGGTCGCCGTCGTGAGGTCGGTGAGCGACGTGCCGGCGTAGCCGCGGGCCCTGAACGCGCGCTGCGCGGCCTGCAGCACCTGCTCCTCGTCGAACCCCCGCGGCCTGGCCATGGGCACATCGTAGCCCCGTTCTTGACTGTTAGGTTCAGAACGCTGCTAGAACTTGACCGCATGGTCCAGAACTCGTCCTCGTCCACCACCACCGTCCCCCGCGACCTCGAGGGCCGCCGCGTCCTCGTCACCGGCGGCTCCCGCGGCATCGGCGCCGGCATCGTGCAGCGCCTCACCGCCGCGGGCGCCGACGTCCTCGGCACCGCGCGCACCGCACCCGACAGCGTCGAGCACGGCGCCTTCGTCGTCGGCGACGTGGGCACGGAGGAGGGCGCCGCCGCGATCGCCCGGGAGGCCGTCGAGCGGCTCGGGGGCGTCGACGTGGTCGTCAACAACGCGGGCGCCGCCCGGACGTTCCCCGGCGGCTCGCTCACGATCGCGCCCGGCGACTGGCAGGCGTCCCTGGACGTCAACTTCCTCGCGGCGGTCCGCCTGAACGCCGCGCTGCTGCCGCAGATGCTCGAGCGGGGCACGGGCTCGATCGTCCACATCGCCTCGACGGCGGCCTACCAGGTGCCGGGCGCGCTGCTGCACTACGGCGCCGCGAAGGCCGCGCTCGTCGCCTACGGCAAGGGCCTGGCCACCGAGCTCGCCCCCAAGGGCATCCGGGTCAACACGATCACGCCGGGCAACGTCGCGACTCCCGGCGCGGACGCCGTGCGCGACGAGCTCGCCGCGGGGTTCGGCGTCTCCCTCGCCGACATCCACGCCGGCACGCCGATGGGCCACATCGGCCGGCCGGAGGACATCGCCGAGGCGGTCGCCTACCTCGTCAGCGACCGCGCCGCCTACATCACCGGGGCGAACCTCGCCATCGACGGCGGGGAGCTGCCCCAGCCCTGGTGACCTAGCCCTGCGCGAGCTCCTGCGTGACCGCCGTGTGGCGCGGGTCCCACCCGAGCTCGCGGCGGGCGCGGGCGCTCGTCAGCCGCTGGTCGAGGACGAGCGCGTCGGCGAGCTGCCCGAGCTGCGCGCGCGCCTCCTCCAGCGGCCAGGCGGCGACGGCGTCGGGGTTGCCGGGCGCCTGCGCGAGCGCCTCCGCGACCTCCTTGAGCTTCACGGGGTGCGTGACGCCGATGTACCGGGCGCCGGCGGGCGCCCCGAGCGCGCGGACGTACAGGTCGGCGATGTCGTCGACGTGGACCATGCCCCAGTGCTGGGAGCCGTCGCCGACCGAGCGCACGACGCCCTGCTCGCGGCCGAGCTCGACGAGCATCTGTGGCAGCCCGCCCTGGTCGCCGTAGACGATCCCCGGCATGACGAGGACGGGGTGGCCGCCCTGCGCGACGCGGCCCAGCACCTCGGCCTCGACGTCCTCGCGCCAGGCCGTGAGCTCCGGGGCGGCGAAGGGCGTGTCCTCGTCGGCGTCGGGGCCGGCGGAGCCGAAGACCCACGCGCCGCCCGTGTGGACGTACGTGCCCGCCCCGACGCCCTCCTGCAGCGCCGCGGCGGCGGCGCGGTCGACCGCGGCGGTGTCCTCGCCGGCGGCGCCGAGGTGGATGACGGCGTCGGCCTGCTGGGCCGCGTCGCGCAGGACGTCGGCGTGGGTGAGCTCCCCGCGGACCGCGGTGGCGCCGAGGCCCTCCACGGTGGAAGCCGAGGCGTCCGAACGCGCGAGCGCGCTGACGCGGTGGCCCGCGGCGACGAGCGTGGGGATGGTGTGGCGGCCGATGTAGCCCGAGCCGCCGGTGAGGAAGACGTGCATCTGAGGGGTGTGCCCCGGCGCGCCTCCCCGGCCAACGTGTCCCGGCGCGCCTCGGCCGGGGAGGACGAAGTTGGGTCGTGCCCGCCGCAC
>CAXUES010000195.1:0-6077 GCA_964250185.1 uncultured Solirubrobacteraceae bacterium
CTCGGCCGTCGACGTCTACGCCGAGGCGCCCGGAGCCGGCGCGCTGCGCGTCTACGTGCGCGACCGCGGCCCCGGCTTCGACCCGGACGCGCTGCCCGCCGACCGGCGCGGCGTGCGGGAGAGCATCCTGGGGCGCATGGAGCGCCACGGCGGCCACGCCACGATCACGTCGTCGCCCGGCCTCGGCACCGAGGTCGAGCTGAGCCTGGAGGCCACGCCATGACCCGCGTCGCGATCGTCGACGACCACGCCCTCTTCCGCTCCGGGGTGCGCGCCGAGCTCGCCGCGCGCCTGGACGTCGTGGGGGAGGCCGGCACCGTGGAGGAGGCCGTCGCGCTCGTCGCCGCCGAGCGCCCCGACGTCGTCGTCCTGGACGTCCACATGCCCGACGGCGGCGGCGTGGAGGTGCTCCGCCGCCTGGCCGCCGCGCGCGTCGCCGACCCGTCGGCTCCCGCGCCGCAGGTCCTCGCGCTCTCGGTCTCCGACGCCGCCGAGGACGTCATCGCGGTCATCCGCGCCGGCGCGCGGGGCTACGTGACCAAGTCGATCGCGCCGTCCGAGCTCGCCGACGCGGTCGTGCGCGTCCACGGCGGCGACGCCGTCTTCTCCCCGCGCCTGGCGGGCTTCGTCCTGGACGCCTTCGCCGGCACGGCGCCCGCGCCGACGCCCGCCCGCGACCGCTCCGACCTCGACGAGCTCACCCCGCGCGAGCGCGAGGTCCTGCAGCTCATCGCACGCGGCTACATGTACAAGGAGATCGCCCACCGCCTGGGGATCTCGGTCAAGACCGTGGAGGCGCACGTCTCCGCCGTGCTGCGCAAGCTCCAGCTCTCCTCGCGCCACGAGCTGTCGGCCTGGGCCGCCGAGCGCGACCTCGTGGAGTGAGCCGACCTCCTCTAGCCTCCCCGAGGTGACCCCCCGCTTCGCGCTGTGGGACGTGGTCCGCGTCGACGCGGGGGTGCTCGACGTCGGCGGCCTGGAGGGCACCGTGACCAGCCCGCCGGTGCCGGTGGGGGAGGACGTCGTCTACCGGGTCTTCCTCGACGCCATCGAGGAGGGCCGCACGCTGCCCGAGCGCGCGCTGCGCTGGACGGGCCGCGTCGACCGCGAGGCCCACGAGCTGGCCGCCGCGCACCACGACGCGCTGGAGCGGGCCCTGCGCGCGCGCCGGCGCCGCGTCCGCGCGCTCGCCCGGCGGCTGCGCACGCCCGCGCGCCGGCGCCACCGCCCGGGCCGCGCGGCCTCTTAGCTGCACTTGAACGGTGGCGGCCAGGCTGGACGGCCGTGACCGAGCTGCTCCCGAGGATCGCCGCAGGCGCCGTCGCCGCCACGGCGCTGAGCGCCTTCGCGGTGGGGATCGCCGGGGTGCGCGACCTCTCGGGCCGCGTCGACGCGCAGGCGCGCGACCGCGCCGCGCGCACCGAGCAGGTCCAGCGCCTGCAGCGCGAGCTCAGCGCGCCGCCCGCGCACGTCCGTCGGGCGCCGCGCCACCACGGCGCCCCGACGTAGGCCGCAGCGGCAGGCGGACCTCGGCCTCCAGCCCCCCGCCCGCGCGGGCCCGCAGCGCCACCGCGCCGCCGTGGGCGCGGGCGACGGCGCGGACGATCGACAGCCCGAGGCCCGTCCCGTCGCCCGCGCCGGGGCCCCGGGCGAAGGGCTCCAGCAGCGCGTCGACGGCTTCCGGGGCGAGCGCGGGGCCGTCGGCGGTCACGCGCAGCCACGCCTCCGTGTCGGCGGCGCCCGTCTCCACCCGGACGACCCCGGCCTGCCGGTTGTGCACCACGGCGTTGTCGACGAGGTTGGCCGCCAGGCGCTCGAGCAGGCGGCGGTCGCCGCGGACCGGGGCGGGGGAGAGGTCGGCGTGCACGTCCAGGCGCCGCCGCCGGGCCCCCGGCGCGGCGTCGGCGAGCGCCACGCGGGCGGCCCGGGCGAGGTCGCAGGGCTCCTCGCCGACGGCCGCGCCCTCGCCGCGGGCAAGGGTCAGCAGCGACCCGACGAGCGCGTCGCAGCGCTCCACGGCCTCCACGACCACCTCGCCCATCGTCCGCAGCTCGTCGGGGGAGGCGTCCGGATCGGCCAGCGTCACGTCGACCTCCGTGCGCATGACCGTCAGCGGACGGCGCAGCTCGTGGGCGGCCTGGGCGACGAAGCGCTGCTGGTCGCCGAAGGCGGCCCCGAGGCGGGCGAGCATCGCGTCGAGCACCTCGGCGAGGTCGAGCAGCTCGTCGCGCGGGCCGGGGAGCGCCGTGGCCAGCGAGGCCGGGGGCGACGCCACGTCGGCCGTCGCGACCACCGCCAGGCGGCGGCCCAACCGCGCCAGGCGGCGGCGCAGCGCGTCGGCGGCGAACCAGCCCGCGGCGCCCGCGGCCAGCACCCAGGCCAGCCCGACGAGCGCGAGGTCACCGCGCAGGGCGGCCAGCGCCCGGTCGGCGTCGGCGCCGTCCAGCGCGGTGCGCAGCGGTCCGTCCACGAGCCAGTAGGCGCTGGCCAGCAGCGCGCCACCCGAGAGCAACGCGCCGAGGGCCAGGGCGGCCGCGGCCCGCGCGCGCAGGCCCGGGACGGGCAGGCGGCTCACGCGACCCGGTAGCCCGCGCCGACCACGGTGAGCACGAACGGCTCCTCGCCGAGCTTGCGCCGCAGCGTCATGACGGTCTGGCGGACCGCGTTGGTGAAGGGGTCGGCGTGCTCGTCCCACGCCCGTTGCAGGAGCTCCTCGCCCGAGACGACCGCGCCGTCGGCGCCGAGCAGCACCTCCAGGACGGCGAGCTCCTTGGGCACGAGGCCGAGCGGCCGGCCGGCGCGCGTGGCCTCGCGGCGGGCCACGTCGAGCTCCACGTCGCCGCGCCGCAGCACCGCCGGCCGCGCGCCCCCGCCGGCGCGGCGCCCGAGCGCACGGACCCGCGCGAGCAGCTCGTCGAACCGGAAGGGCTTGGTCAGGTAGTCGTCGGCGCCCGCGGTGAGCCCGCCCACGACGTCCTCGGGGGCGGCCAGGCCGGTGAGCATGAGCACGCGGGTGCCGGGACGCTCGCGGCCCAGCGCGGCGAGGACCTCGTCGCCGTGCAGCTCGGGCAGCTCGCGGTCGAGGACCACGACGTCGTAGTCGACGATGCGCGCGTGCAGCAGCGCGTCGGCGCCGTCGCGGGCGACGTCGACCGCCAGGCCCTCGCGACGCAGGCCCCGCGCGAGCGCGTCGGCGACCCGGCGTTCGTCCTCGGCGATGAGCACCCGCATGAGCCGATCGGCACGTTAGGACCCGCCACCTAAGACCTCGGTAAGGCTCCGCGCCGCCTTATGCCCAGCCGACACGCGCGGCGTCATCCTCGGTCGACCATGCCACGCCTCTCCCGCATCACCGGCGCCGTCGCCGCGGGCGCCGCCGGCGCCGCCATCGCCGTCGGCGTGCTCGCCGCGAGCGGCTCGCTCGACGGCTCCGACGCCGCGCCCGCCGCCGCCCAGGCGCAGGCCCGGACGGTCACCGTCCCCGGCTCGACCGCCGCGCCCGGCGCCGTCGCCGGCGCCAGCGCGGGCCCCCTCGACTACGAGGCGCTCTACGCGAAGGTCTCGGGCTCGGTCGTCGAGGTGCAGTCCAAGGGCGTCACCGAGGACACCCCGAGCGACTCGCCGTTCCCGACGCCGCCGAGCTCCTCGGAGGGCACGGCGCTCGGCACGGGCTTCGTCGTCAACGCCGACGGGACGATCGTCACCAACGCGCACGTCGTCGGCACCTCCAACGACGTCTCGGTGCGCTTCGCCGAGGACGACCCGCTCATCCCCGCCAAGGTGCTCGGCCGCGACCCGTCCTCCGACGTGGCCGTCCTGCGCATCGACCCGGCCAAGGCCGGGGGCAAGCTCACCGCGCTGGCCCTCGCGGACTCCGACCAGGTCAAGGTCGGGGAGCCCGTGCTGGCCATCGGCAACCCGTTCGGCCTGGAGCGCACCGCGACCGCGGGCATCGTCTCGGCCACGGGCCGCGAGATCGACGCGCCGAACGACTTCTCGATCTCCGGCGCGCTGCAGACCGACGCCGCCATCAACTCGGGCAACTCGGGCGGCCCGCTGCTCAACGCCGAGGGGCAGGTCATCGGCATCAACTCGCAGATCCTCGCCGGGTCCTCCTCCACGGGTGAGGGCGGCAACGTCGGCATCGGCTTCGCCGTCTCCTCCAACTCCGTCCGCGACGTCCTCCCGCAGCTCGCGCGCGGGGAGACCATCCAGCGCCCGTACCTGGGCATCGCCACGTCGCCCCCGGCCGAGGGCTCCAAGGGCGCCATCGTCGGGCAGGTCGTCGCGAACGGCCCGGGCGCCAAGGGCGGGCTGCGCCAGCGCGACGTCATCGTCAAGATCGCCGGCACGGCGATCGCCCAGCCCGACGACGTGGCCGCTGCGATCGCCGATCGCAAGCCGGGCGACGTCATCGACGTGCTGGTGCGCCGCGGCAGCCAGGAGCGCACGCTGAAGGTGACGCTCGGGACCCGACCCAAGGACGCCCAGTGAGCACCCCAGACCCCTACGACCGCCCCCGCCCGCACGTCGTCCAGCCCGGCGAGGAGCCCACCGCGCACCAGGAGCACCCGTCCGCGCGCGAGCAACCCGCGCGCGACGCCCTCGAGGAGGCCCTCTTCGAGGTCAAGCGCGTCATCGTCGGCCAGGACGCGATGCTCGAGCGCCTGCTCGTCGCGCTGCTCACGGGCGGCCACGTGCTGCTGGAGGGCGTGCCGGGGCTGGCCAAGACGCTGACGGTCAAGACGGTCGCCGAGGTCCTCGGCGGCACGTTCACCCGGGTGCAGTTCACCCCGGACCTCGTCCCCTCCGACCTGGTGGGCACCCGCGTCTACCGGCCCGACTCCGGCCGCTTCGACACCGAGCTCGGCCCGGTGTTCGGCAACTTCGTGCTGGCCGACGAGATCAACCGCGCCCCGGCCAAGGTCCAGTCCGCGCTCCTGGAGGTCATGCAGGAGCACCAGGTGACGATCGGCGGCGAGACGCACAAGCTCCCCGAGCCGTTCCTCGTGCTGGCCACGCAGAACCCGATCGAGTCGGAGGGCACCTACGCGCTGCCCGAGGCCCAGACCGACCGCTTCCTCTTCAAGCTCGTCGTGGGCTACCCGAGCCCGGGGGAGGAGGCCGCCGTGGTGGCGCGCTCCCTCCAGCCCGCCGTCGAGGTGCGCGAGCTGCTCTCGCCCGAGGCGCTGCTGCGCCACCGCGGCGAGGCCGCGCAGGTCTTCGTGGACCGCGAGGTCATCCAGTACGCCGTGACGCTCGCCGACGCCACGCGCCACCCCGGGCGCCACGGCCTCGCCGACCTCGCGCCGTTCATCGAGTACGGCGCCTCGCCGCGCGGGCCGATCGGCCTCGTCGCGGCCGCCCGGGCGCTCGCGCTGCTGCGCGGGCGCACGTACGCCGTGCCCCAGGACGTCTCCGACCTCGCGCCGGACGTCCTGCGCCACCGCCTCGTCCTCTCCTACGACGCCCTCGCCGAGGACGTCGACGCCGACCAGCTGCTCAAGCAGGTCCTGGCCGCCGTGCGGATGCCGGAGCTGGACTTCCACCGCGGTGAGGGCCACCGCTAGATGGCAGCGCCCGTCCCGGCGGGACCCGTCGTGCCCGAGGCGCGGCAGGGCCCCGGTCCCATGCACGCCTCCGTCCTCAACGCGCTGGACCTGCGCCTCCAGCGCCGCAGCGCCGCCGTCCTGCCGGGGGAGCACCTCTCCGTGGGCCTCGGCGCGGGCGTCGAGCTCGCCCAGCTGCGCGCCTACGTGCCCGGCGACGACGTGCGCCGCCTGGACGCGGCCGCCACCGCGCGGACCATGGAGCCCCACGTGCGCGTGGAGGTCCCGGAGCGCTCCCTGACCACCTGGCTCGTGGTCGACCTGGGCGCGCACATGGCCTTCGGCACCGCCGAGCGCCTCAAGAGCGACGTCGTCGAGGGCGTCGCCGGCGCGCTCGGGCGCCTGGGCACCCGCCGCGGCAACCGCGTCGGCGCCGTGCTCTGCGGCACGGGGGAGCTGCGTACGCTGCCGCCCCGCGGCGGCCGCGCCGCCTTCTCGGCCGTGCGCCGCGCCGTCGAGGCGGGCGTG
>CAXUES010000196.1:0-2312 GCA_964250185.1 uncultured Solirubrobacteraceae bacterium
TCGAGGCGGGCGTCGCGGCCGTGCGTGCGCCCGCGGGCACCCGCTCGGGCCGCGGCGTGCGGTTGTGCACGGTGACGTCGTGATCGGCCCCGACGAGCCGGGCGGCCATGGGTGCGCCCATGCGGCCCAGCCCGAGCAGCGCGACGCGCGTCACGCGGCCACGCCGAGGCGCTCGCGGACCGAGGCGACGATGGCGTCGGTCCCCGGGAAGAACGCGTCCTCCAGCGGCGGGCTGAACGGGATGGGCGTGTCCTGCGTGGTCAGCCGCCAGATGTCGTCGAGGTCGCCCAGCGCCTCCTGCGACACCCGCGCGACGACCTCCCCGGCCCAGCCGCCCGTGAGCGGTCCCTCCTCGACGACGAGCAGCCGGTTGGTCCGCGCCACCGACGCCAGCACGGTCGGCACGTCGAGCGGACGCAGCGTGCGCAGGTCGATGACCTCGGCCGACAGCCCGTCCTCGGCCAGGACGTCGGCGGCGGCGAGGCTGTCGGCCACCGAGCGCATGCACGTGACGATCGTCAGGTCGTCGCCCTCGCGGACGACGCGCGCCTCCCCGAGCGCGGCGACCTCGTCGGCGCCGCCGACGGGCCCCTTCACCGAGTACAGGCGCTTGTGCTCGAAGAACAGCACCGGGTTGTCGTCGCGGATCGCCGCCTTGAGCAGCGCCTTGGCGTCGCCGGGCGTCGACGGGGCGACGATCTTCAACCCGGGCACGCCCTGGAACCACGGCACCGGGACCTGCGAGTGGATCGCGCCGAAGCGCCCCCCACCGCCGATCGCCGAGCGGACCACCAGCGGGACGGTGGCCTGCTCGTTGGAGAGGAAGAACCACTTGGCGGACTGGTTGACGATCGAGTCCATCGACAGCGGCAGGAAGTCGCCGAACATGATCTCGATGACGGGCCGCAGGCCGCAGACCGCGGCGCCGAACGCCGCGCCGGTGATGGCCAGCTCGGAGATCGGCGTGTCGAAGACGCGGTCGATGCCGTGGGTGTCGAAGAGGCCGGGCGTCACGGCGAAGACGCCGCCCGGCTTGGCCACGTCCTCCCCGAAGAACACGACCCGCTCGTCGCGGGCGAGCTCCTCGTCGAGGGCGTCGCGGATGGCTCGGCGGAACTCGAGGTCGGGCATGCGGGGCTCCTGGCGGATCAGAGGACGAGCAGCTCGGGCCGCTCGAGGCGGTCGCGCAGCTGGGCGAGGAAGGCGGCGCCGTCGGCGCCGTGGACGATGCGGTGGTCGCACGTCAGCGTCAGCGACGCGGTCCGGGCGACGGCGAGCTCCCCGTCGCGGACGACGGCCCGCTCGGCGACGGCGCCGACCGCGAGGATCGCCGCCTGGGGCGGGTTGAGCACGGCGGTGAAGCGGTCCACGCCGAACATGCCGAGGTTGGAGACCGAGAACGTCCCGCCGTCGAGGTCGGCGGGGGCGAGGGAGCCGTCCCGCGCCGCGGCAGCCAGGCGGCGCACCTCGGCGCCGATCGAGCCGAGCGAGCGCGTGGCCGCGTCGCGGACGACCGGGACCACGAGCGCGTCGGGCGCCGCGACCGCGACGCCGACGTTGACCGCGCCGTGCAGCTCGAAGCGGTCGTCGACGTAGGCGCCGTTGACCCTCGGGTGCTCGGCGAGCGTGAGGGCCACCGCCTTGACGACCAGGTCGTTGAGGGACGGGGACGGGGCGCCGTCGAGCAGCGCCTTGAGGCGCGCGCGCTCGGCCACGGCGCGGGTCATGTCGACCTCGACCTCGAGGGTGAAGTCGGGCGCCGCGGCCTTCGCCTGGGCCATGCGCCGGGCGATGGTCCGCTGCAGGCGGGTCGGTTCGACGATCGTGATCTCGCCCTTGGCGGCCGGGGCCGGGGCCGGGGTCGGGGGGGCCGGCGCTTCGGCGGGCATCTCCTCGACCGCAGGGGCCGGCTCTGCCGCGACGACGTCGGCCTTGACGATCCGCCCGCGCGGGCCGGAGCCCTCGAGGGCTCCGAGGTCGATCCCGAGGTCGGCGGCGATCCGCCGCGCCACCGGGGAGGCGTTGGGACGCCGCGCCGGCTCGTCGCCCGCCGGCTCGTCGCCCGCCGGCTCGGCGGCCGCCGCCGGCGCCTCGCCCGCCGGCAGCACGTAGGCGATCAGCGCGCCGACCGCGACGGTGTCCCCCTCCTCGACGAGCGGGTGCAGGACGCCGTCCACCTCGACCTCGAAGGGCATGACGGCCTTGTCGGTCTCGATCTCGGCGATGTCGGTGCCCGCCGTGACCTCCGCGCCGGCGGGGACGGCCCAGCGCACCAGGACGCCCTCCTCCATGGAGTCCGACAGCCGCGGCAT
>CAXUES010000196.1:2322-6047 GCA_964250185.1 uncultured Solirubrobacteraceae bacterium
GGCGCGCGCGCAGCGGGGGCAGGGTGACGACCTCGAAGCTCAGGCGGTCGAGCAAGTCGGGCTTGAATTTCCCCTCCTCGACCATCGCGCGCAGGTCCTCCTCCACGGCAGCGTCGATGTCGTCGAAGACGTCGGGGGACGTGCCGTGCAGCTCGGCCATCCGCGCGCGGGCGGCCAGCAGCGGGTCGCGCGTGCGCCACGCGTCGAGCTCGCCCTCCTTGCGGTACAGGCCCGGATCCGAGCGCGAGTGCCCGACGAAGCGGTAGGTCAGCGACTGGATGAACGCCGGTCCCCGTCCCGAGCGGGCGTGGTCGACCGCCGCCTGCGCGGCGGTGCGCACGGCCCACACGTCGTTGCCGTCGATGGTCTGCGTGAAGAGCCCCAGCGCCTTGGGGCGGTCCTCGATCCGGCCGCCCGTGACGTCCTCCCACGGCGTGAACTCGCCGTAGAGGTTGTTCTCGCACATGAAGACCACCGGCAGCCGCAGCACCTGCGCGAAGTTCAGGCACTCGTGGAAGTAGCCGTGGTTCGTCGTGCCCTCGCCGAAGAAGGCGACCGCGACGCCGCCCGTGCGCTTCAGCGCGAGGCCGGCGCCGGTGGCCGCGGCGATCGAGCCGCCGATGATCCCGAAGCAGCCGATGAGGCGGTGCTCGAGGTCGATGATGTTCATCGAGCCCGCCCGGCCGCCGCAGACGCCGCTGGCCCGCCCGAGCATCTCGTCGAGCAGCGCCTGGGGCTCCACGCCGAGCGCGAGCGCGTGGCCGTGGCCGCGGTAGGTGCCCGCGACGCGGTCGCGCTCGTCGAGCACGTCGGCCACGCCGACGGCGCCCGCCTCCTCGCCCGAGTACAGGTGGGTCGTGCCCGGGACGTCGCCCTTCTGGAACAGCCGCTGGACGGTGTCCTCGAAGCCACGGATGAGGCGCATCCGCCGGTACAGCGCGAGGCCCTGCTCCTCGGTCGGCTCGGCGACGCCGTCGGCGCCGGAGGGACGGGTGGGGGCGCTCATCAGGCCGGCACCTCCTCGGTCCGGGCGACCAGGTCGGCCCCGCGGACGTACTGCCGGCCGCAGACGAGGAGGTCCTCGCCGGGGAAGCGGGTGATGACCTCGGGCCCGTCGGCGGTGACGACGATCTCCTCCTCGATGCGCGCGGCCCCGCGGCCGTCGCTGGAGGCGCAGTAGGTCTCCAGCGCGAAGACCATGCCCTCCTCGATGACCACCGGGTCGTCGAAGGAGTGCAGGCGGCTGATCATCGGCGCCTCGTAGAGGCCGACGCCGAGGCCGTGGCCGAACTGCAGGCCGAAGCACGCCTCCTCGGAGTCGAACCCGAGCTCCTGCGCCGTGGGCCAGACCGCGGCGATCTGGTCGGTGGTCACGCCGGGGCGGACCAGGTCGATCGCCGAGTCCAGCCACTCGCGGCACTGGCGGTAGGCGTCGAGCTGGGCGTGGTTGGTGGACCCGATCGAGAACGTGCGGTAGTAGCACGTCCGGTAGCCCATGAACGAGTGGATGATGTCGAAGAACGCCTGGTCGCCCGGGCGCAGGAGCCGGTCGGAGAAGACGTGCGGATGCGGGTTGCAGCGGTCGCCCGAGACGGCGTTGATCGCCTCGACCTGCTCCGAGCCGAGCTCGAAGAGGAGCTTCTGCGCCTCCGCGACCACCTGCGACTCGCGGATGCCCGGACGCAGCGTGCGGTAGATCTGGTCATAGACGGCGTCCACGATCCCCGCGGCCTGGTCGAGCAGCGCGATCTCGTCGGCGGTCTTGATCTTGCGCGCCTCCTGCATGATCGGCGCGGCGTCGGCGGTCTCCAGGCCGCGGCGCTGGAGGGAGAAGAGCGTCTCCATGTCGGTCAGGTCGATGCCGAGCGGCTCGTCCTGCAGGCCGAGCTCGGAGAGCGCGAGGTGGATGTGGCCGGCCAGGCGGTCCGGGACGCCGGTCTCCCGCGGCATCGCACCGCGCATGCTCGACACGCCCGCCCGCCAGGAGGACTCCGGCAGCCACGGCGCGTGGAGCTGGTGGTGCTTGGCCGCCGAGCCGAAGTCCCAGAGGATCGGGTCGCCCGTGCGGCCGAGCAGGACGCAGCGGGCGCTCTTGTCGCGCGCCCACTCGCCGATGTGGCTCGAGGTGACGTAGCGGATGTTGTTCTGGTCGAACAGCAGGACGGCGCCGAGCGACGAGCGCCGGAGGCTGGCCTGCGCCCGCTCGAGGCGGTCGGAGCGCAGCGCGGCGAAGTCCACGCGCTGCTCCCAGTCCACGGCCATGCTCGCGCCGCGGGATGCGATCGTCATTCGGTGCCTTCCGTAGGGGTGGGGGAGGCCTGGAGGTCGGCCTCCTCGGTGACGTAGCCGGCCTGCTCGAGCGTCGCCGCGCCCGCGTAGCACCAGGCCATGACGGCGGTCTCGGTGTCCGAGGTGGAGCGGAACCCGTGGTAGGCGCCGCGGGGGACGAACACGCAGTCGCCCGGGCCCATCGCGACGTCGTCGTGCCCGACGCGCGCGATGCCGTGGCCGCTGATGAGGTACTCGTGCTCCTCGCAGCCCTCGTGGCGGTGGACCTCGTGGCGCGAGCCGGGCGGGAAGTGGGTGATCCCGAAGACCGACTCGCGCGCGCCGACGGTGTCGCCCGTGGTGAGCCAGCGGACGTCCATGTCGATCCACCCGGGCTTGCCGGCCTCGGGGAGCGCGGTGGTGGCCGGGTCGACGTCGGCCTCGGAGACCTTCATCGGGTGGCGGTCGACCACCGGGCGGCCCGCGGCGCTCATGCGACCGGGGACGGGTCGACGACGATCTTGCCCTTCGCCGTGCGCTCCGCCAGGGGGACGATGCCGTCCTCGACCAGGCGCTCCAGCGCGATGACGCGGTCGAGCACGATGTCGGCGACGCCCGCGTCGGCATCGGCGAGCAGCGCGATCGCCTCGGGCAGGTCCACCGCGCAGACGTGGGCGAGCGTGGTGGCCACGTCGACCTCGCGCACCGCGAAGGCGAGCAGGTCGAGCTCGCGGGGCGCGCTCTGCAGGCCGACCAGCACGACGCGGCCGCCCTTGCGGGCGCCGGCCAGCGCCGCGGCGGGGGCGTGCGGCGCGCCGGAGGCCTCCAGCACCACGTGGGCGCCGGTGCCGCCGGTCTGCTCGCGGATGACCGTGGCGAGGTCCGCGTCGGAGACGTCCAGCGCCACCTGCGCGCCGAGGCGCCGCGCCGTCGCCAGCCGGCCTTCGTCGACGTCCAGCGCGATGACCCGCGCGCCCTCGGCCACCGCGCCGGCGACGCAGAAGGCGCCGATGCCGCCGCAGCCGACGGGCGTGCAGCGGCGACCGTTCGTGGTGATGCCGATGCCGCCGCAGCCGACGACCACGACGTCCTGTCCCGCGGCGACCTCGCCGCGGCGGACGGCGTGCAGCGCGACCGCCAGCGGCTGGGCCATGGCGGCGGCGTCGTCGGGGACCTGCGCCGGGACGGCGCGGCAGATCGACGCCGGGGCGAGCACGAGCTCGGCCAGGCCCCCGTCGACGTGCAGGCCGATCGTGCGGTAGGTCGCGCAGAGGTTCGTCCGGCCCGCCAGGCACCAGTCGCAGTGCCCGCAGGAGATGCCCGCGCCGCAGACGACGCGGTCGCCCACGCCGAGCCCGCCGGTGCCCTCGCCGGCGGCGACGACCTCCCCGACGAACTCGTGGCCCAGGATCACGGGCGGGGTGGCCAGCAGCGGGCCGTGGGCCCACTCCGAGGCG